>DASXYT010000287.1:0-2580 GCA_036502345.1 Pseudonocardiaceae bacterium
CAGGCTGAACAGCAGTCCGACGACCAGCACGCCGACGATGGCCCACACTGAAACCGGCGTCCACACCAGCAGGACCACGAAAGCGACCACCGCCACCGGGAGCGCTTGCGTCAGGATCCGGAGAATGTGGCGCGGCATCCATGTTCTGGATGTGTTGTGGTAGCGCACCCACTCCCGGTAGCGGTCGGGCAGGGTGCCGCCGTAGGTGTAGCGCAGCCAGCGCAAGGGGCCGGGCCGCACGGCGGCCTCTGAGAACTGTGACTACAGGTGCGGCCTGAGCAGGCTTGGCGGCGTTGGGGAAGCCGGCGACAATGCGAGCGCTGAGGCCGTGTACCCGCGTCCGGCGGGAATCGAGGCGGCGAGGCCGACCCCGAAGTCAGACAGGTGCAGGTCGCGGCGGTGTCGGTGAGCCGTGACCCGAGCGCGCCCACGATGGTGGCCTCAAGGCCGTCCAGGATCCACACGGTGCCCAGACCGACAAGCACCATCCAGTGCCATCACGCCCACGGCAGTCGGTCCGGCCGCGCCGGTACGTCCGTGGACACGCTCGCCGTCATGGTCATTGACTAACCCGAATCAGCCTGCCACACACATTTTCGGTGCGGGTGACAGGCGATCAGGAGGCCAGGAAGGCGGCCACCGGCCGCAGGTCGGCCAGCAGCTCCTCGTACGCGCGGTCGCGGTCGGGCGCACGCAATACCGAGGACGGGTGCACGGTCGCCAGTAACCTCCAGTCGCCGGGCAGGTCGTCGGTGACCGTGTCGGGACGGGCCATCAGCTCGCCACGGTTGTCGGTCAGGCGGAACTTCGACCCGACCAACGCGGTGGCCGCCGTCGCGCCCAGGCATACCACCAGTTCGGGCCGCAAGGTCTTCAGCTCAGCGGCCAGCCACGGCCGGCACGCGGCGACCTGTCCGGACCTGGGCCGCTGGTGGATGCGCCGCTTGCCGCGCTCGTCCAGCCGGAACGAGAAGTGCTTCACTGCGTTGGTCAGGTAGACGGCCTCGCGGTCGACACCGGCCTCGGCGAGTACCTTGTCCAGCAGCCCGCCTGCCGGACCGACGAACGGCGCGCCCGCCACGTCCTCGCGGTCACCGGGCTGCTCGCCGACCATCACCACCCGCGCCTTCGCGGGGCCCTCGCCGAACACGGTCTGCGTCGCGTCCCGGTACAGCTGGCAGCCACGGCACGTGGCGGCGGCCGACCGCAGCGCCGCCAGCCCGCCCTGCTCGGGCAGGAATGCCGCCGCGCCCTCGGTTCGGTTGCTGTTCACATCGTGTGGTTACCCATCGCCGCCCACGCCACACCAGGCAGGCAGGTGGGTTCGGTGAGCAGGTCGTGGATGGCGTGCTCGGCTGATCCCCTGATCGTGGCGCGGCTCAGGTCGTCGGAGCCGAGTTCGGCCAGTGTCGAGGCGATCGTGACCCCGTGCTCGAACATCGCCACCAGCCGCGGATGCACATAAGGCTTATTCGCGACGGCGGGTTTGTTGCCCAGGTGTCCAGTCCGGCAGTGCGGCCGCGAGTTCCAATCGCCCACCCAAGGAGGAGCCGTGCCCGCACAGACCGCTGACGGCACCATCCTGATGCTCGATGCCGAACAACTCGCCAACGGCAAGAACTTCGCGGCCGTCACCACCGTCCTGCCCAGTGGTCGGCTGCAGACCCAGCTGATCTGGGTGCACGTGGAGGACGGGCAGATCGTCCTGAACACCGAGGTCCACCGGGTGAAGTACCTCAACGTGGAACGAGACCCACGAATCACCGTGCTCATCCGAGACGAGCAGGATCCTTACCGCTACGCAGAGATCCGCGGACCTGTCAGCCGGACCGACACAGGCGACCAGGCACGTCAGCAGCTCGACGGCCTCGCCAGGAAGTACACGGGCAGTGACTACCCGCCCGAACAGATCAAGTCCGAGCGGGTGATCTTGCGGATCACGCCGGAACGGCAGACGTTCATCGACCAGAGCAAGGGCGTTGCGGACTGAGCCGGAGGGCCCTCGGTCGCCCCACGACCCCTGTGGACTGCATCGGTGGTCGCGGCTACGGGGCCGCTCTCGCCGATGCCTTGGCGTCCAACGAGTTGATGTGCCGGCCAGCTACGCGTCGCCCTCCGCGGGAGGATTCTCGCGATCCGACAACGGCGGTTCGACCTGCCCATTCGACAAGTCACCCGGTTGCGGCTCCAAGTCGTCGTCGGCCTCCGGTTCTCGCCACGCCTCTGCCCTGGTCGGCCGATTGCCCTGAAGCAGGCCACGCAGTTCCTTGTCCAGTTCCTCGTCCGCTCGCGGACCGTGTTGGTCGCTGTCGCGATGGGCTGCCATGGCGGCACCTCCTCAGTTCGCCGAAATCGGTCTCCTCGTCGACTCCCCACCCGCACGCCCGTCGAAACACCCGACCGCGGAGCGCGGGCCGGATGAACGCTGTTTGAGGTCGACCTACCACCGGGTATGCACAGGTCACGGCGGGTGGCACTCGTCACCACAGCAGGGGGAGGTACAGCTGATGGCCACAGAACCACGCCAGCATCCGGTGCTTCGGGTGCACCGGTGGGGCGCCGTCGTCCTCGCGTTGATCC
>DASXYT010000288.1:0-2927 GCA_036502345.1 Pseudonocardiaceae bacterium
TGCAACACCGCACCCCCGTCGTCGATCTTCTCCTGCGCGAGTTCGTACACGGCGCCCTCGACGCAGCCGCCGGACACGCTGCCGGCCACCGTGCCGTCCGGGGCGACCAGCATCGCGGAGCCGGGTTCGCGGGGTGCGGAGTGGAACGTGGCCACCACGGTGCCCAACCCGACCCGCTCGCCCGCTGACCAGCGCCGGAACAGCTCGTCCATGACATCACGCATCGCGGATCTCCCGAAGGATGGATTCCAGGGCGGCCAAACTGTGGCCGGCCACCAGCCGGTCGATGTGCGGCAGCGCCACCGCGATACCGGACTGTACCGGCCGGTAGTCCGCCTGACCCGCATGAGGATTCGCCCACACCACAGTGTGCGCGAGCCTGCGCAGCCGGGCCAACTGCTCGGCCAGCAGCGCCGGGTCACCGCGTTCCCAGCCGTCCGAGAACAGCACCACGACGGCCCGCCTGGCCACGCCGCGCTGCCCCCACCGGTCCAGGAACGCCCGCAGGCCCTCACCGAGCCGGGTACCGCCTGCGAAGTCCGGCACCGCCGATGCCGCCGCGGCCAGCGCCTGTTCCGGGTCCCGTAGCCGCAACTGGCGGGACACCCTCGTCATCCTGGTGCCCAGCGTGAACACCTCGGTGGAGCCCGGCGACCTGCGGGTGATCACGTGCGCGAACCGCAGCAGCGCGTCGGCGTAGGGCTTCATCGAGCCGGAGATGTCGACCAGCAGCACCAGCCTGCGCGGCCGTTGCGCCCTGGAGTGCCTGGCCAGCCGGATCGGCTCGCCGCCGTTGGCCAACATCGCTCTGACCGTGCGCCGCCGGTCCAGTGGGCCTCGGCGGGAGGGCCGGTGCCGCGTCGCCCTACGGGTCGGTGGCTCGATCCGCAGCAGCGCCAACAGTTCCCGTAGGTGCTCCCGTTCGGCGGCGGAGAGTTCACTGATGTTCCTGTGCCGCAACACTTCCACGTCGCTCGGCGCGAGGACCGGCACCGGGGTGCGCTCGCCGCTCGGCGCTGCCGCGGCCAGCGCCGGCAGTACCGTCGCGGTCACCGACGTGCGCACCGAGCCGGGTGGCTCGTCCACGGGCGACGCCGGGCGTGGTGGCCGCCAGCCGGGCGAGAACCAGGCGGCGAACGCCTCGTCGTAGGCGGGCAGGTCGTCCGGCTGGGCACACAGGGTGACCCGACCCGCCCAGTACAGGTTGGCCGGTTCGGCCAGGTCGAGGCAGTCCACGGCGGACAGATAGGCGGCGGTCCGGTGCGGATCGCAGGGCAGGCCGGCACGCCGCAACGCGTGCGTGAAACCGACCAGCCCCGGCAGTGGTTGCGCCGGTGACGTAACTCCGCCCATGCCGCATTGTTACTCGTTCCGCGCGCCGATGGGGTATCCGCTGGTCACAGGCTTGCCGATGGCCGCGTTACGGCGGCCGTACCAGAAGATCACCGCAAGGCCCGCCCCGATGATCGTCCAGCCGACCAGCTTGGACAGCCCGACGTACGTGCTGACCGGCACGTTCAGCGCCAACACCGTCAGTGCGGCGGCGTGCACCAGCAGTGTCACACCGAGTAGTGCCGTGGTGATCGAAGCCGTGTGGGCACTGGGCAGCTTGGCCACTGCCGGGTTCCGCTTGGCCAACAAGCGCAGCACCACCAGGTGCAGTGGCCTGCGCACCAGCACCGAGACGACACAGACCAGGCCGAGCAGGCCGGTCGGTACGGCGTCGCGCAGTTCCAGCGCCAGCGGGCTGCCGCCGGACAGCCACGCCACCGTGATGCCGATGGCGAACCCCACGGTGCTCACGACGCCGACCGGGTCGACCTTGCGCGTCAGCGCGAACCTGCCCAGCGTCCACACCACAGGCACGGCGGCGCCGATCGCCAGGGCGATCACATCACTGTCCACCGAGGATCGGATCAACTGGTACACGAGGATCGGTGCGACGACGCTGACCAGCACGCGGGGCGCGACGCGGCGCAGGAGTTCCATGTTGTTCATCCGCTTGTCCATGACACGGACAATGCCGTGTGTGGTCAGCGAAATCGCCGGTCCACGGATGGATCCTCGCGGTCCATCCCGAGGTGGAGTGAGGGTCAGCCCGCGAGCAGTGCGTCCAGACCCGCGGCCACCACTCGCTCGGTGTCCTCGCGGTACTTCAGCACGGCGCCCAGCGTGGCGGCGGCCGACTGCGCGTCCAACTCGGTGGAGCCCAACGCGAGCAGCGCACCCGCCCAGTCCAACGACTCCGCGACCCCGGGCGGCTTGAGCAGCTCCAACTGGCGCAACCGCCGCACCGCCGCCGACACCTGGCCGGCCAGCCGGTCACCGATGCCGGGCAGCCGCCGGGTCAGGATGGCGATCTCCCTGATCAGGTCCGGGTGCTCCACCCAGTGGTAGAGGCAGCGGCGCTTGAGCGCGTCGTGCACCTCGCGGGTCCGGTTGGACGTCAACACGACCACCGGCGGCACCGTGGCCCGGACCTCGCCCAACTCCGGGATGGTGACCGCGTTCTCGCTGAGCACCTCGAGCAGGAACGCCTCGAACTCGTCGTCGGCCCGGTCCACCTCGTCCACCAGCAGCACGCACGGCGACTCGCGTAGCGCCCGCAGCAGCGGCCGGGCGAGCAGAAACCGTTGCGTGTACAGGGAAGCCTCGACCGTCTCGGCGTCCAGGTTGCCGTCGGCGAGCGCTTCCAGGGTGCGCAGGTGCAGCAGTTGGCGGGGGAAGTCCCAGTCGTAGAGGGCTTGTGACGCGTCGATGCCCTCGTGGCACTGCAGCCGGATCAGCGGCAGTTCCAGTGCCTCGGCGATGGCCAGCGCCAGCGCGGTCTTGCCGGTGCCCGGCTCGCCCTCGCAGAACAGCGGCCGGCCCATCCGGACGGCCAGGAACGCCGCCGTGGCCAGTCCGGCGTCGGCCAGGTAGCCGAC
>DASXYT010000289.1:0-34561 GCA_036502345.1 Pseudonocardiaceae bacterium
TTCCTGCTGCTGCACGGTGACGACGACCGCATCATCACTCCCGCGCAGACCGAGCTACTGCACCAGGCGCTGCTCGACTCGGGCGGGCAGAGCACCCGCTATCTGCTGGTCGGGGCCGGGCACGGCGCGCTGTCGCTGACCGGCAGCCAGGCCGAGCAGTGGACCTCCGTCCAGGTCCTGACGATCATCAGAGACTTCCTCGACAAGTACCTGCGGAGCTGATCATGCCCACCTACCAGCCCGAGCCCGGCGTCCTCGACCCGATTGAGACCGCGTCCGCCGACGAACTGCGTGCCCTGCAGGAGACCCGCCTGCGGGACACGCTGCGCCACGCGTACGACAACGTCACCCACTACCGGACGGCGTTCGACGCGGCAGGCGTGCAGCCGGACGACATCACCGGCCTCGACCGACTGTCGCGACTGCCGTTCACCACCAAGGCGGACCTGCGTCGGCACTATCCGTTCGGCATGTTCGCCGTACCCCGCGAACGCGTCGCCCGCATCCACGCATCGTCTGGCACCACAGGACAACCCACCGTCGTCGGCTACACGAAGGACGACCTGCACACCTGGGCCCAACTGGTGGCGAGAAGCCTGCGCGCTGCCGGCGCCCGGCCCGGCCACATGCTGCACAACGCCTACGGCTACGGCCTTTTCACCGGCGGCCTCGGCATCCACGCCGGCGCAGAACACCTGGGCTGCACCGTCGTGCCCGTCTCCGGTGGCATGACCGAACGCCAGGTCCGGCTCATCAAGGACTTCCAGCCGGACATCATCACCGTCACGCCCTCGTACATGCTGGCCCTGGCCGACGAGATGGAGCGCCAGGGCATCGACCCGACGGCGACCTCACTCAAGGTCGGGATCTTCGGCGCGGAACCCTGGACCGACCAACTGCGCCACGCCCTTGAGGAGCGACTGGACATCCATGCCGTCGACATCTACGGGCTGTCCGAGGTGATCGGTCCCGGCGTCGCGCAGGAATGTCTGGAGACCAAGGACGGCCTGCACGTCTGGGAAGACCACTTCTATCCCGAGGTCATCGATCCCGGCACCGGCCAGGCCCTGCCCGACGGTGAACTGGGCGAACTCGTCTTCACCTCACTGACCAAAAAGGCAATGCCCGTCATCCGCTACCGGACCGGCGACCTGACCCGACTGCTGCCCGGCACCGCCCGCTCCATGCGGCGGATCCAGAAGATCACCGGACGGAGCGACGACATGATCATCCTGCGTGGTGTCAACGTCTTCCCGACCCAGATCGAGGAACTGCTCCTCCAGCAACCCGCGCTGGCGCCGCACTTCCAGTGCGTCCTCGGCCGGCAGGGCCCGCTGGACACCATGACCGTCACCGCCGAAGCCGCTCCCGGCGCCGGCGACGACACCGCGGACGCCGCCGCCCGCCACCTCGCCGAGCGGGTCAAGAACACCATCGGCGTGACCGTCGCCGTCCACATCGTCCCAGCGGGATCGATCGAACGGTCCACCGGCAAGATGCGCCGCATCGTCGACAACCGCAGCCCGGCCTGACGGGCCGCCGGATCGGAATCCGGCGGCCCATCGGGTTCAGAGGGCGCGCCTGGCGACTACCGACTCGGCGAGGTCGTCCAACACCTGGCGGGTGGTGTCCCAACCCATGCAGGCATCGGTGACCGACTGCCCGTACACCAGCGGAGCACCGGGCACAGCGTCCTGTCGGCCGGCCACCAGATGGGATTCCAGCATCACACCGACGATCCCGGCCTGTCCCGCCGCGACCTGCGCGCCGATCTCCCCGGCGACGACGGGCTGGCGGGTGTGGTCCTTGCCGCTGTTGTCGTGGCTGGCGTCGATCACCAGTCGGGCAGGCAGCTTCGCCGCGGTCAACAGGTTCAGCGCGTCCCGCACCGAGGCAGCGTCGTAGTTGGGTGCGTCGCGCCCGCCGCGCAGCACCAGGTGGCAGTCCGGGTTGCCGGTGGTGTGCAGGACCGCGGGCACCCCCGCCCCGCTCACACCGGTGAACACGTGCGGCGCTGCGGCGGCGCGGATCGCGTCGATCGCGGTCGGGATGGACCCGTCCGGCCGGTTCTTCATCCCGACCGGCATGGACAGCCCCGCGGAGAGTTGGCGGTGCACCTGGCTTTCCACGGTGCGGGCACCGATCGCGCCCCAGGACACGGTGTCGGCGATGTAGGCAGGCGTGGTGGTGTCCAGCCATTCACACGCGGTCGGCAGACCCGTGTCGACGACGTCGAGCAGCAGGTGGCGGGCCAGCCGCAGCCCTCGGTTCACGTCACCGCCGCCGTCCATGTCGGGGTCGTTGATCAGACCCTTCCAGCCGCCCACGGTGCGCGGTTTCTCGAAGTAGCAGCGCATCACGATCAGCAGGTGCTCCGCGAGTTCGTCGGCCACCGGGCGCAGCCGGGCCGCGTATTCGCGGGCCGCGTCGACGTCGTGGATCGAACAGGGGCCGACGATCACGAGCAATCGGTCGTCATCGCCGTGCAGGGTGTGCTGCACGGCGGCCCGGCCGCGCAGCACGGTGTCGGCATGTCGCTCGGTCAGCGGCAGGTCGTGATGGAGCAGATCGGGTGTCACCAGCGGCACGATTCGCGCGATGCGCTGGTTGTCGACCTGGGGCAGGGTCGGGGTGGTCAGCATGGTGTGGTCCCGTCTGCCGGCATGGGCGGGCGCCGGTGGTCCGCCTGAGCCGGCTGGTGGCAGCAAAAAGGGCCCAACGCGGGTGCGTTGTGCCCTTGGGCCGGCTCAGGAGGGTGACGGCAGGCTAGCGCCTGAGTCGCCGGCTCCTGGCCGGCCACTCAAACCATCGATAGCTGCGGGTCACGTAGCAAAGCGTAGCCCATCGGATCGCCGGCCGCGCCGGACCCCGGCCGAAGGATCAGGCATTCGCTCTGCGGAGGCGTTCGCCTGCTTGCGCCAGGACCGCGCTCCCGGACACCGGTGGCTGGCCGTGCAGGACTTCCCATCGCGCGTTGTGAGCCACCGACCACAAGCTGGCCGCCCACGCGACTTGTTGTTCCTCGGCCGTGAACCGGCGGCCCCGAATGTCCTGATAGGTCACCAGAAACGCCTCGGAACTCTCGATCGGCGCCAGCGTGGGCTGCCCGGAGCTGGCGAACGCCCCACTCGCCGCTCCGACCAGCGCGGCCTCCGGTTGCCACGCCAGGCTGTCCCAGTCGTGCACCGTCCACACCTCTCGACCGTGCCACCGGAGGTTCTGCGCCTCGAAGTCGGCGTGGCCCAGCACGCACGGCAACCCGGCGGCCAGTATCCGCCTGCGCACCCGGTCGGCCGTCTCGACGGCGTACGCGGGTACGGCGCTCTGGTCCCGGTCATCGAGGACATCGATCGCCGGCCACACCCCGGAATCCGTGTGGTCCCAACGTGCCCAGCGTGGATTCGGCAGCGGCGGCGCGACGGTGACGTCGGCCAGTTCGGCCATCAGGTGGGCGAACACCTCCGCGTAGCTGACGGCCACGTCCGGCGAGTCCCCGTGCAACAGGTCGCCGCCGGGCCGGAACTCCTCGGCGTGCACGGCGAGTGAATCGACACCGACGGCCTGCGTGAGCGGCCGGGCGCAGGGAAACCCGCGCTCGGCCAACCGGGCCTGCACCGCGACACACGACACGGCCCGACCGTCGTCGTCCCGCGCCTTGACCACGACGTCCGTACCATCGGCCAGCCGGACACCGAACACCATCGACATCTGTCGCGCCTGGAACAGCACGTCGGCGGGTTCGCTGCCCAACTGGTCACGGCACCAGTCCGGCAACCAGTCCGGCAGATCGTCCAACGCCACAGTGAGGACTGTGCCACGGCCGAGCCGGGAAACGACTCATCGGTACCACTCCTCGTCGATCGTCGCGAGCCGCGAGGGCTGGATCTCGTCGGTCAACCCGTAGCAGCGTTGGAAGCTCATGATCAGTGGGCGCCACCGGTCCGGGTCGATACGGTTCGGGTGGCCGGCCACTCGGACGCTGTCGTGGACGTGCACCCGCCGCACCGCCACCTCGCAGGCGATCGTGCCACCGGGTTCGTCGGCATCACTCCGGTCCAGGTCGTGCAGGTTGACCACCGTGGCCTCCAGCGCGACCGGGCACTCGAGCACGCGTGGTGGCGTGACCAGGTCCGAGTCGACCGGGGTCAGCCGGGCGCGGGCGAACCTGTCGGCGACGTACTCGTAGCCGACCTCGGCCTTGTGGCCGGGCACCGGATCGCGCCCTGTGGTGAGCGCCAGGGCGTTGACGCGGGACACCAGGTCAGCGCTCGGCAGGTTGATGACGCACTCGCCGTTCACGCGAAGGTTCTGTGCGGTCTGCGATCGGCCACCGATGCCGAGAATGCCGCTCTGCCCGAGGAAGAACACCGAGGACATGGGCATCAGGTTCGGGGTGCCGGCCGCGCTGACCGTGCTGATCAGGGCGACCGGTGTACCGAAGTACAGGATGGACGGGCTGATCACGGTATGGGTCGGTGCGTCAGCGAGGCGGCGTCGATTACGTCGGCGTTGAGTGTCACACCAGGTAGACGTCCGGCCGCCGCGATACGTGAGATCCGGTCGCGGACCCAGCGCGTTGCCAGCACCGCGCTGTCCATAGCCGCATGTCGACCGAGGAGCTTGCGGGGCCGCGATCGCCGCGCTGCACGCCAAGGCCCCTTCGGCCGACCGGACCGACCGGCCACGCATCGCCGCCCTGTACGCGGAACTGCTCGCGGTGGCGCCGACGCCGGTGGTGGCGCTGAACCACGCGGTGGCCGTGGCCACCGCGCCGGTCGACGGACTGGCCCTGATCGACCGGATCGCCGGGCTCGACCGCTACCACCTGCTGCACGCCGCCCGTGCCGACCTGTTGTGTCGGCCCGACCGCACCGAGGAGGCCGCCGTCGCGTACCGGCGAGCCCACGGGCTGGCCACCAACCCCGCCGACCGGCGGTTCCTCGCCGGCCGCCTGTTCGCGATCGACCCCATGGAGTCGCCATGAGACTGGCGTCCTCGATCACGGACACCGTCGCCGTGCGATCCGCGCTTCCAGACACGACTGGAGCGCCGGCACAGGGACAGGCGCTAGCTCAAGAAGTCGGCCGACGACCCCGGCCGCTCGTCGAGGCAGCCGGCCAGTTCGATCGATGCCACCTGTCGGCCCGTGTCGACAGCCGCGCGCAGCGGGCGCGCACGGCGTTCGGTGCGGCCGATCCGCGCACTGCCGATCGGCGGCCGGATCTGCAGCGTCGCGGGGTGCGACGCCAGCAGGTGCTCTTCCTCCGCCCTGCCGGCCTCGCGGCGTAGCCAGGTGTCCAGGGCTCCCGGAGCGTGCCGGGCGAACCATCGCGACAGCACAAGACGCTCGGCGCGGGACGGTGCTGACGTCGTCTCGTCGATCCGTCGGGTGCGCAGCGCGACGATGTGCGTCGCGTGCTGGGCGAGTGCCGTGCGTACGGGGATCGCGGCGCTCACCCCGGCGTCGACGAACGGTCGCCCGTCGATCTCGACCGGGTCACCGGCGAGCAGCGGCATGGCGGTCGACGCGCGGAGGGCGGCCTGCAGGCCGGCCCGGTCATGAATCCGCTCGTGTAGATCGGTGGCCTCGCCGGTGAGGGCGTCGGTGGCGATCGGGTGGAACTCGACGGGGTTGTCGAGGATCTCCTGGAACCCCATCGGCATGATCTCGGTGTACACGGTGTGGACGAGGAACTGCGTGTCCACCACCGGCCGCCTGCGCAGCGCGCGCCGTGGGTCGATGGTCGTCCGCATGATCATCGGATCCCACCACGCGTGCGCGGTGCTCTCGGCGCGCCCGCACAGCAGCCATGCCGCGTTCAGCGCACCAGCTGAGCTGCCGTACACGGCGTCGAACATCGGTAGCAGCCCGAGTTGCTCGATGGCGATCGTCATACCGCTCGAATAGGCACCACGTGAGCTGCCGCCTTCGACCAGCAGCACAAGGCGCGCGTCGTCGTCGCGGTGCCCGGGTGTGCTTCCCTGGCGCTTGCGGTCACGCAGTAGCTGTAGGACGGTCTCGCTCACCCGCCCTTTGTACCATGTGTAACTGCGTTCCGTATCGTTGTTCCGTAACGTCGATCAGGATGCTACCGTCGTAGCGTGCCCCGGGTGAAGCAACGCACCGACGCTCTCCATGAGCGCGGGTTGGCCAGCGCCATGGCTGTGTTGGCCGAGGAGGGTGCGGCGGGGCTGACCACCCGGACCGTCGCCCGCCGTGCGGAAGCATCCCTACCTGCGATCTACGAGGTCTTCGGAGACAAGGCGGGCCTCATCCGGGAAGTCTTCTTCGAGGGGTTCCGGATGCTCGGCGACGACCTCTCGGCGTTGCCTGCGGCCGCCGATCCGATCGAGGGTATTCGGCGCCTGGCGGACGCCTTCCGCCAGTTCGTCGTCGCGAATCCGGTGCTGGCCCAGGTCATGTTCGCGCGGCCGTTCGCCGACTTCGATCCCACGCCGGGCGACGACAAAGCCGGCGTCAAGGTGCGCAAGATCTTTGTCCGGCAGGCCAAGGACGTCGTCGAAGCAGGCCGGTTCGCCGGCGATCCGACCGACATCGCCCACGTGTTCTTCGCGTTCGTCCAGGGTTTCGCCGCAGCCGAGAGCGCACGCCGACTCGGTGGGTCGAAGGCGTCGGTGGACCGTCGCTGGCGGCTCGGGCTCAACGCGCTCATCGACGGTCTCCAGCGCTAGCCGATGAGTTTGTCCAGCAGTTCGAAGGTGTCGAAGGGCTGGCCGTAGTCGCCGAAATGACCGTCATCGCGGACGATCTGGGTGCCGCCGAGGCGGTCGAACATCGCCCGTCCCTGCTTGTCGTCGCAGCCGTAGGGATCGACGACGGAGTTGATGAAGTAGAGGTCGCGGACGTGGGCTTTGATCGCGGCCCAGTCGTAGTCGGCCTGTAGGACCGGCTCGTCGCTGGTGTTGGGCTGCGTGCTGTACCCGGCGACCAGGATGGCCTGGGACACCGTGACGTCGAGGTGTTCCAGGAGCGCGAGCAACAGGGCCGCACCGCCGGAATGACCGACCAGCACGGTGTCGGCGTCGAAGGTGTGGCCGGCGAGCACCGTCGGCAGGAACGTGGCGACGGGCTCGACGTTGAGGCCGGGATAGTGCGGCACCTCGACCGAGTAGCCACGCCCGGTCAGGCGCTCGCGCAGCCACGGAAGCCAGGCGACATCGGGATTCGCGTTGGTGCCGTGGAAGATGATGGCCTTGCGTGGCATGCGACGGTCTCCTTCATGGTCCTCAGGTGAATATTCCGCGCGGCGCCCGAAAGCTATTGCGGAACGGTACACAACGGTCATAGCGTGACACCGAGCAATGTTTCGACTACAGGGGGGCTCATGTCCGTACGTCGCCGTGCCGGCATCACCACCGCAACGGTTCTCGCCGCCGGCCTGCTCGTCGCGGGCGGGCTGGTGAACTCGGCGTCGGCCGTGGCCGCCGCGGCGCCGACGACCCTGCCTGCCAGTCAGTACACGCTCAGCGCGAACTACGGCCAGTTCGACGCGATCAACTCTGCGCTGGTCACGACACTTGGCACCGCTGCCGTGCACACGGTGATGGAGAACGCGAACCACGACCGGCAGGCGCTGCCGTCGTCCTTCTCCGCCGCAGGCCTGTCCACCGGCTTCCGGTTCGACGACGGCGACAACTCCGACTGCGCGAACTACCCACAGGGCATCACGACCAGCCGTGACGCTGTGGGGACCACGGACAGCGGCAACTACGACGGCCACCAACTCGTCCTGGTGAGCTGGTACACGAAGGACGGCTGCGACGGCGCCCAGGCGCGCAGCCGGATCACCCTCGTGGACTGGGATGCCACGTATCCCAACAACTATCGAAAGATCCTCCTCGTGCAGCCGACCGGCACGGCAGCGGCGCCCAACTTCGAGGACATCCCGATCCACGCAGGTGGTGTCTCGTGGTACGGCGACTACCTCTACGTCGCCGACACCGGACACGGGATGCGGGTCTTCGACATGCGCAAGATCCTCAAGACCAACACCGGCGGCACCGCGAGTCAGATCGGCCGCCAGTCCAGCACCCTCTACTACGCCCACAACTACGCGTACGTCCTGCCGCAGATCGGCACGATCACGTCGAACACCACGTCGGGCACCAACCTGTCCTGGTCGTCGATCTCGCTGGACCGGGTCAGCAAGTCGATCGTCATGGCGGAGTACACCTGCCAGTCCGGCTGCACGGCGTACCCGAACCGCGCACCGAGGGCGGTTCGCTTCCCGTTCGCCCCAGGGGCAACGACGTTCGCCACCGCCACGACGGCCAGCCAGGCGCTGCGGCTGCCCTGGTACAACCTCAACGGCGTGGCGTCGCACAACGGGCGTTGGTGGTTCAACTCGTCAGGTCAGAAGCAGCTGTACTACTGGACCACGACGACGGGCTCGGTCACGTATCCGTGGGTGAGCAGCGGCGAGAGCCTCTCGTACTGGGAGGACACGACCAATCCCGACCTGCTGTGGACGTTGCAGGAGGGCGCGGGCAACCGCAACGTGTTCGCCGTCGGGCAAGTCGGCTACAGCGGCTGAACAGCTGCCTCGCCTACAACAGTTGGCTGAAGCAGCGGCGGGGGACCGGTGGCTGCTCGGGGACCAGTAGGCCGTGTCGTTGTAGGAAGTCGGCGAACCAGTCCGGATCGGCGAGAATCTGACCGTAGATCCAGGAGTAGCCCGGATGCTGGCGCAGTTCGGCCGTGGCGGCGGCTGTGCCGAGGATCTCGCTGAGGCTCTGGTACTCCAGAGCACAGACGGTCAGGTGTAGCCAGGTCGAGTTCGCGTCCGCGGCTCCGCCTGCCGAGAAGGGCGGCGGGTCCGGCCATCGCTCGCCGGCTTCCGCGTTCGCGCTGTCGGCGCCGGGTCCGTCCACCCAGTGCAATTGTTCGTGCAGGAACGAGGTCAGCGTCATGGCCGGCCGTTGCACCAGCAGGACGGGGTTGATGGTCAAGGGATGGCTCACACCGCCGCGGATCCTCTCGTCGATGGTGACGAGGTCGGTGAACATCCACCGTCGCAGGTCGTACCGGTCCAGGATCTCTTCCAGCGCTGTCCGGCCCGCGTTCTCGTGCTCGGTGTCATGGGCGGTACGGACATCCACTCCGCCGGCCTCTGGACCGTGATCGGGCGTCGGCGCATCCGTGATCTGGGCAGCGCAGTTCGGGCAGCGGAGCAGATGCGGCAGGTACTCGGCACTCCACCGTTGGTTGATCGGTGTCAGTTCGGCACGGTCGTGACGGCACAGCGCCTGCCCGTGATCATCGAGCGCGTGCAGCAGCACCCGGCCGGTGACCACCTCGATCTGACGGCCCCGGAACAACTCGGCTCTTGTCCGCAGGTCGATGCGCTGCTCAGCCGTGGACGGGTGACCGTTGACCATGGTCTCAGCCTAGGTCCACGAATGAATTCACCGAGCAGACATCCGTTGTCCGGCTGGACGTCACGGGTGGCGAGTGTGCTGTTACAGGCTCACCGATTCGGTGACACGCATGTATCGCCATGCGACGTTGTCCTCGCACGACGGGGACGCGCTGCTCGCGTTGTGGAACACCGCGAAGTCGGATCCGGTGGCTACTCGGCTGGCGGCGGCTTGAGGACGACGGCGATGGTCATCCAGAAGCTGGCCGAGGCGAGCACCACCATGAGGGTGGACAGCGCCTTGTCGTCGTAGTGCTTCGCCGCCTCGGCGAACACGTCGTCAGGCACCCGCTCCTCGCCCCGAGTGGGTGGCTGGAACACGGCCTCGGTCAGCCGCAGCGCTGCGCGCTCGGCATCGGTGAAGTAGGGCGCGTCCCACCAGGTCGCCACGCAGGCGATCCGCTCCTCGGATTCCCCGGCCGCACGCAGGTCCACCGAGTTCCTGATCACCTGGTACGTGTTGCCGAAGATCTGGCCGGCGCGCAGATAGATCAGACCGATCGTGGTCGTTGGCACCGAGCCGTTCCCTGCGACCTTCACCACCGCGTTCGCCATGTCCCGGATTTCCGGGATGAGCGCGTTGGCATCAGGTATCCGCGGTCCCATGGTGTCCTCCAGCCTGGTCGAAGTTGGTCCCGTTCGAGACGGTCACCTCCTTGACGCGTCGACGGCCGGCGATGTGACACACGGGTCAGAAGTCCTGGCGAGCGAAGCGAGGAGTAGCTGACCTAGGCTTGCTCGTCGTGGCGGAGACATGGACGAATGCCGAGTGTGCGGCGGCGTGGGGTGTGAAGACGCCGACCTGGCTCGGCTACGTCTCGCGCGGCCAGGCGCCCAAGCCGTTGCCGGGTGACGGCGCTACGAAACGTTGGGACGCAGACGAGGTTCGCGCGTTCCCCCGTCCCGGCATTGGGCACTCGCGAGCGGGCGCGGGCGCCGAGGCCGACGAACTGCTCTCGCAGATGCGGGAGGTCGCCGTCGAGATCGAGGCCCTGCGCGCGCGGCAGCGGGAGTTGCTGATCGATGGCAAGGCGGCCGGGCTGGAGATCAGCGCGATGGCGAAGGCGCTCGGCATCTCCCGCCAGACGGCCTACGGCTGGCTGCGCTAGGAACGGCTGCTCGGCTGCTCGTGCAGGCCAGCCAGGTCCATGAAGTCGGGGGAGTCGATCAGCGGCGCGAGCCCGGACCGCAACGCGGGACCGAGCGAGCCGAGCGGAGTGACGCGGTCGTCCTCGTGCGCCGCGCTGTACGCGGTGCGGACCACGGCAGGCCGTCCATGGGCCACCGCGCGCAGGGCGTCCACCACGGCGCCCAGTTCGACGGAGCGACCACGCAAGGTCTGCCGAGGTCGCTCCGCCGTCACGGTCATCACGATAGGCGGACCGGCCGAGGATCCGTCCCGGGGACGCGCCCCGGGAAGGATCCTCAGTTGTCAGCCGTGATTAACGCGTGCAGGGCGAACCGTTCGGGTGAACGGCGGTGCCGTGCACGTCGGCCACGGACTTGGCCAGCACGATGTGCGCGATCGGCGTGTCCAGGGCGACAGCCTCCTGCGTCACGACGCCGTTCGCCACGACCGTCTTGTTCAGACTCAGCGAACCGATCACGAGCGGGATCGTCAGCGGAGCCGAGCCGACGGTCACCGCGATGCCGTTGATCGACAGCGATGCGATGTTCGAGCTGCCGGCGAGTGCCGGCGCCAGACCACTCGGGCCTGCCACACACGACGCGCTGGCCTGGGACTGGATGGCGCCCAGTTGGATGTTCAGGCCGAGGGTGCTGATCGTCGTGGTGTCGATCCTGGCCGAGGACGAGCCGTGATCGCCTGCCGCCGGCGGCAGTGCCACGTTGTCCGGGGTGAGGTCGGTCTGTGCGGTCAGCGCCCTGGACGAGACGTTGATCAGGCCCGCGTTGAGCGAGACCGACGCGACGGTCTGACTGCCGTCGGCACACGGCAGGTCGTTCGGGTTCGCCACGGCCGCGGTGATCCCGAGGACGTCGGCTGCGGTCGCGGTGCACGAGAACGCGCCGTCACGGTCGTCGTCGATGATCGTTCCGACGCCCTGCCCGTCCTGGATGAACACGCCGGTACTCGGCGCGGACAGGTTCAGGGTGAACGTCTCGTTCAGCTCGTCCACCGAATCGGGCACCACCGGGACGGTCACTGTCTCGCTGGTGTCACCGGGGGCGAAGGTGAGATCGCCGCTGGTGGCCGCGTAGTCGGCCGGGGCGGTCGCGGTCGCGTCGGCCGTCGCGTAGTGCACGGTGACCGGTGTCGCGCTCGGGCCGCCCAACAGCGAGACGGTGAACGTGGCCGGGGTTGCCGGGCCGCCGGTGCCTTCGGTGACCGTGACGTCGTTGACCGCGAGGGCGCGGACATGGACGGTCGTGTGCTCGATGAAACCGGCCGACATTCCGTCGACCAGGTAGTCCACGGTGCAGTGGTAGTCGCCGGGTGCCGTACCGGCCGCGGCCGTGATCGTCTCGGCGAAGGTCGCGGTGTCGCCGCTGTTCACCGAGGCGCTGGCCGGCGCGTTGCTCACGCTCAGCTGCGGGTCACAGCCGGTCACCGTCGGGGTGACGGTGGACTTGATGGCCTGGATGCCCGCGAGGATCGACTGCGCCACCGTGTTGTCCGCCGCGTTCAGGACGATGCCGCCGGTCGCGTTCGCGATCTGGGTCGCCTGCTGGGTGTCGCCGTCGTTGGGAGCGTCGAGGCCCGGGCGGCCCGCCGATCCGTCGCCGACATTCACCGCGATCACGCGGATGTTCGCAGCCTGCAACGCTGCGATGGTCTGGGTCAGGGTGTGGCCGTTGCTCGGGTCGTGTGACGGCGCGTCGCCGAACCAGGCGACGATCCTCGTGTCACCGGATCGGAAGTTCACCGCGCCGGTGGCGACCTGGAACAGCGCGTTGATCGCGCCTTCCGGCAGGTCGCCGCCGCCTCCGGCGGTCCATTGGTTGATTCCGGCCTGCACGGCGCCGGTGTCGGCGGTGATGTCCTGGTCGACGTGGAACAGGCCCGCACCGTCGGACTCGTCCTTGTATTCCGCGACGCCGAACTGCGCCGTCGGCTGGCCCGCCAGAACGGCATTGGTTACCGCGCTGGCGTTCGTCTTCACATTGTCGATCGCCGGACCCATGCTGCCCGTGGTGTCCGCGAGCATGACCAGGTCCGGATTGGGCGGGATCGCTGACGTGGTGACATTCTTGGCGATTGTGGTGCTCTGTCCCGGCAGCAATGTGACATCCACAGTGGACGGATTAACGCCGGCCGGCGCGGCCAGCGCGGCCGTACCCGGCAGGAGTAGAGCGCCCGCGGTCGCGAACACGACCAGGGCGAGTCTTCGGCGCATTACCTCTCCTTTTCACAGTATGAACCGACACCCGGAAAATAGAGGACAACGGCGACGGTGGATATTGTAGTCACTCTAATGTTGGAGCCGTGCCGAGTGATATTGCAGAAATTACGTACTCTTCGGACCTGTGCGTTCTGTGGCAACGTTGCTGCGTTGGTGTGCTCGTATTCGGCGACATTCGGCCATGTGAGTCACGTCGCATGGTGCGGGATATTGCCTGACGAAGTCGCGACACCGGCCCACCTGCCGGCATTAGGCCTGGCGGCTCGGCGTTGCGACCCCGCACAGCCGATCGCGGACGACCGCGGCTTCGGCAATGGACCGGCCCCGCCAGGCGACCACGTCGTCCGGGCGCAACAGCAGGCATTCACCGGGACCGAGGAAGTCGACCCGATCGGCGGTGAGGATCGCCCAGTCCGGACCGGCGAGATCCATTGTGGACAATCGGTTGGCATCGTCCAGCCAGCGATGCGGGACCCGGGTGCCCGGCCTGCCTGCCGGCGCGAACTCGGTCACCGGCTCGATCGAGCCGTCGGGCACCAGCGCGCCTTCGCGGTACTGGAAGCCGCCTGCCGCCAACGCGAACGGATCGGCCAGGGTGGGATCGGCGACGCCGGAACCGAAGGCCGCCGACCACCGGGTCGACTGGTCAGCCATGAACCAGCCTGCCGGCCTGCGCTCGGCGTCGTAGGAGTCGAGCAGGGCAGGGGCCGCGTCGCCGCGCAGGACGGCGGCGAGTTTCCATGCCAGGTTGTGCGCGTCGGCGATGCCGGTGTTGGCACCGCTGGCCGCGTAGGGCGGCATGACGTGCGCCGCGTCGCCCGCGAGGTGCACCCGCCCGACGGAGTACCGATCGGCCACCAGCATCTCGGCCTGCCACGGCAACACGCTGAGTATCCGCAGGTCCGGGGCCGGTACGCCGAGCGCGGTGCGCAGCAACGCCGGCCAGTCGCGCTCCGTGTCGCCCGCGGTCATGAAGACCCAGCGCATGCGGCCGTCGACCGATGCCAGCGCGCCCGGCGCGTCGGGGTGGCCGATCCGGCACAGGTTGAACTCCCGTCCGCGCACGACCTCCGCGAGATCGGCGTGCAGGTACACGTTCACCATCGGGCCGCCGACGGCTCCGCGACCGGACCTGGTGATGTGTGAGGACTCGCGCACGCCACTGCGGGCACCGTCGGCCGCCACCAGGTACGCGGCGGTGATGTCCTCTCCCGGTACGTGTCCGACCACGCCGTCCGCGGTCTGCGTGACGCCGAGCAGTTCGGTGTCGAACCGCACCGACGCCCCGGCGTCGACGGCGGCAGCGCGCAACACCGGTTCCAGCAGGTCCTGGGCGATCAGGCACGGCAACTCGGGGCTGAGCCGGGCGGCCTCGTCGCCCTGGGGCAGCCGGAGCGGTAGCTGTGTCGACTCGGCCAGCGTGCGGCCCTCGGCCATGTGGTCGTGGCCGGCCAGGTCGCGGGCCGCGTGCTGCACGAGGTCGGCCAGGCCCAGTTCCCGGAAGATCTCCATGGTCCGCATGTGGAAGCGGCGTGCCTTGGGCTGTGCTGACGTGGTGATCCGCCGTTCGACGAGTGTCACGGCAAGGCCGTGGTGGCGCAGCAGCAGCGCCATGGTCAGACCGACCAGTCCACCCCCGACGACGAGTACGTCCGGTGTACGTTGTCCACTCATAGTGGACGTTGTACACGAGCTGCTAGGCTGCGTCCACCATGAATGAGCGACCGGTGTGGTTCGACGGCCAGACGCCCACGCGAAAGCCCGAACCGCTCAGCCTTGAGCGGATCGTCGCCGCGGCGATCGACCTGGCCGACCAGCAGGCAGACGGCGAGATCACCATGCGGACGCTCGCCGACCGCCTCGGCGTGCGCAGCCCGATGGCGCTGTACCGGTACGTGGCCAACAAGGACCGCCTCGCCGACCTGATGGCCGACCATGGCTACAGCCACCTTGAGGTCACCAGAGGCCAGGGCTGGCGGATCGCCCTGCACCGGCTGGGCACATCCGGCTGGTCGGCCGTGCAACGGCACCCGTGGTTCGCGCGACTGGCGCTGCGCAGGCCACCGCTCGGCCCGCACGCCCTCGCCGCCTACGACGCCGCGCTCGCCGAACTGGACCCGCTCGACCTACCGGCCGCGACGCGAATGGGCTTCGTCAACACCGTGCTCGGCCACGTGCTCGGTTCCGGGCTGGCACTGCTGGAGGAGCAGGCGATGCGGACCCGCACCGGCCTGGCCACCGAGCAGGAACTCGCGACGGCGGCAGCGCCCTACCTGGACCGGATCAGCGCGGCGGGCGAGCACCCGTTCTTCATCCGCTGGGCGAACGATCCCGACCGGCACGCGGCGGCACCGCAGACGTTCGAGGTGATCCTGGACTGGCTGCTGGACGGCCTGGCCACCGTCGCCGACCACCCTGCCTGACCGGATCCGGCACGTGCCTCGGTGCCGGACGAATCGCTGTATCGTGCGGCAGTTGTGACCGGTTTGTTTGAGGACTTCCGCACACACGAGGCGCGACACGACGGCGTGCGCATCCACGCCCTGGTCGGTGGCGACGGCCCACCTGTGTTGCTGCTGCACGGCTATCCGCAGACCCACGCCATGTGGCACCTGGTCGCGCCGGCGCTGGCCCGCGATCACACCGTCGTGCTGGCCGACCTGCGCGGTTACGGCGACAGCGACAAGCCGGAGCCCTCGGTGGCCAACTACACCAAGCGCGCCATGGCCGCCGACCAGGTCGCCGTGATGGCCGGGCTGGGTTTCGACCGGTTCGCGCTCGTCGGGCACGACAGGGGAGCGCGGGTGGCGCACCGCCTCACCCTGGATGCCCCGGATGCGGTGTCCCGGGTCGCTTTCCTGGACATCGTGCCGACGCTGCACGTGTTCGAGAACGTGAACCGCGCGGTGGCCGCGGCGCACTTCCACTGGTTCTTCCTGGCTACCGGCGGCGGAGTGCCGGAACGGATGATCGGCAACGATCCGGAGTTCTGGCTCAGGTCGTTCCTGACCAGTGTGCGGCCGTCCAGTCGCGATTTCGATCCGAGGGCGTACGCCGAGTACGTCCGCTGTTTCACCGACCCGGCGGCCATCGCGGCGACCTGTGCCGACTACCGCGCCGCCGCCGGCGTGGACCTCGACCACGACGCCGCGAGCCGAGCGGCGGGAGAGCGGGTCCGTTGCCCGGCCCTGGTGCTGTGGGGCGAACACGGGGCCGTCGCGCGGAACAACGAGGTGATCGACGTGTGGCGTCGCTACGCGCCCGATGTGACCGGCACCGCGCTGCCCTCCGGTCACTTCGTCGCCGAGGAGGCTCCCGACGAGACCACGGCGGCACTGCGTGACTTCCTGGCCTGACAAGGCCGGGGAGTTCAGCCCTGCGAGTCGCCCGGCCAGGCGCCTTCGCCACCGCGTCGAGGGCGGCGTGCAGGTACGGGATCAGTTCCTCGACGTCCGAGCCGTTCAGGGACGTGTGGCCCAGCAGCAGCCGGTTGAGCATGACCCCTGAGCAGATCGCGATCAGCACGGCGGCCCGGCCGGTTGTGTTGGCGCCCGGCAGCGCGTCGGCCAGCCTGCGCTGGTGGTTGCGCTCGATGCTGTCCCGCATGATCTCCGCGGCGGGCAGGTCTGCATCGTGCCGATGCCGCAGGCATCGGCGTTGGGCTTTCACCCGGGCTTCGCCTGGCGCCAGTGCGGGGATGCCGGGTCGCTAGATCTCCTCCGCTGCCTCGTCCTCAGCCGCACTTGACGTCGGGTGGTGGTGTCCAGGGTGAACGCCCCCAGGGCGTTCATCGCCGAAGGCGACGCGCAGCGCCCTTGACTCCACCAGTCGGCGTCGAACGATCCAGGGCGAGGGAGCGGAGGCAGCCAAGCCAAACACGCGAAACCGCCACCCAACGCCCGGTCGGCTCAGCGTCCGCTCAGCACCGTCGTCGTCAACTGCGGGTCGGCGGCGATGTCGTGTGCGGAGAAGCGGTCGGTCACCCACTGCTTCTTGGCGAACAGCTTCGTCTGGTCGCCGTGGTGCGGTGAGTTCGGGTTGGCCGACTCCGAGTAGGTCAGGATCGTCCTGGCCGTCGGACCCTGCTTCGACATGTCAGCGACCATCATGAAGCTCGACCCGAACACGATCGGGCCGAACTGGCCGTTGTCGTGCAGTTGGCTGTCGTCCTGACTGTCCACGACGCTGTAGCAGCCCTCCAGGTCGCCGCAGCCGGGGACGGCCAGCGGTGTACCGGTGACGTCTGTGACCTGGGCCGCCGACAGCGGTGCGTTCACCGGGACGTGCAGCGCGTTCAGCCGCTCGACCGCGTCGGCCAGGGCTTGGCTGACGCCTGCGCTCGCGGTGTTGAGCGTGTTCGGCGTTGTCAGCGGGTGCGCCGCGTCGAACGGGACCTGCCACAGGTCAGGTGCCTGGATCGCGTTCGCCCAGAACTGCCGCCACAGGACGGCACCCTGGCTGGTCAGGTCGTCACGCAGGTTCCACGCGGCCAGTGCTGCGCACGCGGACCGGACGTCGACGGTCGTGCCGTCCGTCGCTGTGAGGGTCGGATTCGCCCTGCACAGTGCCACCGCGTCGTCCCGTGTCACTTCGGCGCTGAAGTTCTGCTCACCGAACTCCATCCGCTGCATGGCCGACACCGAGAACTTCGGTGCGCCAAGCCCATCCGTGCCGGCCAGCCGCCCGTCGATCAGCTGGATGCCCAGCCGGGTGCGTGGGCTGCGTTCGGTGTCGACCGTGGAGTCGTTGCTGTTGGTGACGAAGTCGGTGCGCGTCAGGGTCGGATTGGTCGACGGGCCGAAGATCCCCGGCGTGATCGCGTCCGGCGAGTCGCCCCACGCACAGCCCGAAGTGGACCCGTCGAGCAGGTAGATGTCCGGCAGCATCGCCTGGCCCTCCGGGCTGTCGACGCACCGGGCGGCCTCGGCGTCGGTCACGTTCGGCACGACCGAGTTGTCGGCGAAGAACGCGGTGCCGGTGTCGTCGGTGGCGATGGTGTTGGTGAACGGGATGCCCTGGTACCGGTTCTGCGCGGCACGCAGGGCCGAGATGCTGTTCGCCTCACCCATGGCCAGCCATTCGTTGGCGGACCGGCCGTTGTCCGCGCTGGCGCCGCGGATCGCGATCGCCGACGTTGCGGTCCAGCCGATGTTCAGCAGCGGGCCGTAGCGTGACGTGTAGATCGTCCTGGTCACGGTCGTGCCGTCGTTCTGCGGCACGGTCACCGTGTGCGGGACCATCTTCTCCGGCTTGCCGTCCACGAGGTAGCTGGTCGGGTCGCCGGGGACGAGCTTCAGCTGATAGAGCGTGAAGCGTTGGGCCGTGGAGACAGTGTGGGTCCACGCGACGTTCTGGTTGTGGCCGATCTCGATCACCGGTGTGCCGAACAGGCTGCCACCGGTCACGTTCAACGTGCCGGGGATGGTGAACTGCACCTGGTAGAAGCGGCCAGCGTTCTGCCACGGGAAGTGTGGGTTGGCCAGCAGGATGCCATCACCGTGCTGCGTACCGGTACGGCCGACCGCGATGCCGTTGCTGCCGGCGTCGGTCGGGTTCAGGTTCGGCAGCGCCAACGGCTTGTTCGCGGCGACGGCTGCCGGCACGGCCTCCGCGATCTGTGGCTGCACGTCGTCGAGGGCGTCGAACTGGTTGACGTTGTAGATGATTCGTTCCATCTCCACCGCGGTGATCGGGTGGACCCACGGCATCGCACGGCAGGTCGGGTCCAGCAGGTTCGCCACCCCGGTCGTCGCCAGGTAGCGGTTCACGCCTGCCACGTAGCCGTTGAGAATCTGGTGGACCTGCGGTGTCATGCCCAGCGGCGCCGGCTGTCCCAGTGTCCGTCGCACGATGCCGCTGTTGTTCTCCCAGCGGTGATACACGTCGCTGTCCAGGTTCGACACGTTGCCGTCGAGCGGATTGTCGTCCTTGCCGTCCGGCCCGAAGAACTGGGAACGCTGTCCGTCTGCCGTGACGACGAGGTCGGCCAACGAGCACAGATTGTCCTGTGCGAACGCATAACCGTAGCCGTAACCGAGATCACCGAAATCGGAGGCGAGGATGTGCGGGATACCGAATTCGGTCCGCCGGATCACGGCGGAGTAGCGGTCCGACGAGCCCAACACGGTCGTCGTCGAGTTCGTCGTGGTGCTGGCCGACGCGGTCACGGCAAGTCCCGCCGTTGCCGCGATCACCGTCGCCGCCCATGCGAGTTTCCATGCGAGTGGCATGTGTCTCCTTGTAAGGGGTGTCGAACGCGATTGCTCGACGCGGTGCCGATCTTGCCTACGATCGGTGTGGGCGGTCAGGCCGGCCGCCCACGCGAGCACGGGGAGGACGCATGTCGGGAACGGACCTGCCAGCCGCACGGGTGGCGCCGGTGACGGACGACCTGTTCGGAGTGACGGCCGTCGATCCATACCGGTGGATGGAGGACGACGGCACGGAGTTGGACGGGTGGTTGGCCGGGCAGGCGGCGTACGCGAACGCCACCCTCGCGGGGTTCCCTGACCGGGCCGCCCTTGGCGACCGGATCGGCGAGCTGACCCGCGACCAGATCCGGGCGGCCGACTTCGCGCTGTGCGGTGACCTGGTCTTCCACCGCGACCGCCCGGACGGTGGTGACGTGCCCGTGCTGGCCGTCACCGAGGGCGCCACGCGGCGGGTGTTGCTCGACCCGGCCGCCCTGCCCGGCGACGAGCGCAGCAACCTGGACTGGTTCACGCCGAGCCACGACGGAAAGCATGTGGTCTGTGGCATCTCCTCCGGTGGCGCGGAGATCGGCACCCTGCGGGTGCTCGACGTGGCCACCGGCGAGCTGTCCGACGACGGGGTGCCCGGTGTGTTCTTCGGCGGCCTGAGCTGGCTGTCCGACGACTCGGGCTTCGTCTACCACCGGTACCGCGATGTGCCGCCGGACACACCGCCTGCCGAGCGCCGGGCCGGCAGCGGCACGTTCCTGCACCGGATGGGCACGTCCTTCGCCGACGACACGCCCGTGCTCGCCCCCGGCACGGCACCCGGAGTGCGGCTGGAGCCGAAGGACCGGCCCTACGTCGTGGTGCCGACCGACTCCGACGTCATGCTGGCCGTCGTGTCGCACGCGGCGTCGGGCGGCTCACTGAGCGTCCAGTTGAAGGAGTGGAGCCTGTACGTCGCGCCGCTGTCGGCGCTGGCGGACCCGGCGAACTGCTCGTGGCGGCAGGTCGCCACCACCGCTGACGAGTTGAGCGGCTGGGCACTGCACGAGGGCACGTTGTACCTGGTCACACACGCGGGCGGCGTCGGGTCACACGTGGTGTCGGTGCCGGTCGACAACCCGGTGCTGGCCGACGCGACGGTCGTCGTGCCGCCGGGGGAGCGGTCGGTGTTCTCGGTGCACGTCGTCGGCGATCACCTGTTGGTGCGGGACATGGTGGCGGGCAGGGACCAGCTGCGCCAGATTCCGCTCGCCGGTGGTGACCTGGTCGACGTGCCGCTGCCGTTCGCGGGCAGCCTCGTGGAGTTGACCACCGACGACGACTCGGCCGTGCTGGTGCTGGAGTCGTGGACGCGGTTCCCGGTGGCGTTGCGCTACCACCCGGCGACCGGGTCGCTGGTCGACACCGGCTGGATCGAGCAGTCCCAGATCGACATGTCCTCGATCACCACCACCGAGATCGAGGTGCCCGCCCGCGACGGCACGCTCGTCCCGCTGGCGATCCTGCACACCGAGGGTCTCGACCTCAACGGTGACCGGCCGACGCTGCTGTCCGGTTACGGCTCCTACGGCCTGGTGACGCCTCGCCTGTTCGCGCCGCAGTTGCTCGCGTGGTGCGAGCGGGGAGGCGTCATCGCGTACGCAGGGCTGCGTGGCGGCGGCGAGCACGGCCCTGCCTGGCACGCGGCGGGCAAGGGCGCCCGCAAGGAGAACACGATCACCGACTTCATCGACTGCGCCGAGTACCTGGTGGCACGTGGCTACACCCGGCCAGCGAAGCTCGGTGGAACCGGTGGCAGCGCGGGCGGTATCCCGACCGGCGGTGCGATCGTGCGCAGGCCGGACCTGTGGGCGGCGATGATCATGCAGGTGGCGGTCACGAACACGACCCGTAAGGAATGGTCGGAGAACGGGCCGATCAACGTGCCCGAGTTCGGCACGTCCACCACCGAGCAGGGCGCGCGTGACCTGTTGATCACCGATTCCTACCTGCGGGTGATCGATGGCGTCGCCTATCCCGCGGTGCTGCTCACGGCGGGCCGCAACGACGCGCGGGTCGCGGTGTGGCAGCCGGCCAAGATGGCAGCCCGGCTGCAGGCGGCCACCGCATCGGACCCGCTGCGGCGACCGGTGCTGTTGCGTGTCGACTACGGCGCCGGTCACGGCCAGGGCATGCCCCACGACCAGCGGGTGGCGCTGCTCGCCGACATGTACGCGTTCCTGCTGGCCGCCATGCGTGACTAGATGCGACGACAGCGGCCGGCGCGATCGCGCTGGCCGCTGTCGATTCAGTTGTGGGTTACTGGTGGTCGTTCCGTCGGCGACGGGCTGGCCCGCTGAGCTCAGGTCAGGAGTCCTTCGACAGTTGTCTTCAGGTTGGCCAGCGCCTCGCGGTAGAGCCGAGGGCCGTAGGACACCCGCGCCACGCCCAGTTCTCGAAGCCTGGCCAGGTCCAGGCCGGCCCGGGTGTTGGCGTTGATGGGGCCCGGCAGCTCCGCGACCAGAGTGGCGATGTCCCGCTCGTCGCTGACGCCGATCGGGTAGATGCAGTCGGCCCCGGCATTCAGATAGCGGCGGCCTCGATCAATCGCCTCGGCGACCCGCTCGTCCGGCGCTATCCCGGACGGTGGCAGGAAGACGTCGGTGCGCGCGTTGATGACGATCGGGACCCCGGCGTCGTCCGCGGCGGCTCGAACGGCGGCCAGCAGCTCGGCCTGCCTGCCGGCGTCGGCGAGCCCGCCCGCGCGATGGTCGGTGTCCTCCAGGTTGCAGCCGACCGCGCCGATCTCCAGCAGCCGGTCCACCAGCTCCCGTGGCTGAAGGCCGTAGCCGGCCTCGGCGTCCACTGTGACCGGTACCGACACGGCACGGGCGACCCGCCCTGCTGCTGCGAACATCTCCTGCCAGGGCGCGCCTTCGCCGTCGGGGTAGCCGAGCATCGCCGTGACCGCGGCGCTGGCGGTGGCGACCGCGGGGAAGCCTGCCCCGGCCACGATCGCCGCGCTGGCCGCGTCCCACACGTTCGGCAGTACGAGCATCTGGTCGCCGTGGTGCAGCTTGCGGAGCAGTTCGGCGTGGGTCTTCAGGTCAGTCGTCATCTCAGTCCTCCAAGTCATGGGTGGCCGCTCAGACCAGTGCCGCGAACTGGCGTTCGAGCGCCTTGGCCGCGCCGCTGTGCCAGCTCTGCGCCATGGTCGCCGACATGGGGTCGGGGAAGATGTCCTCGTCCCCGTTCGCCACGCCGCCGATGATGCCCCGCGCGACCGACTCGGCGGATGCCTTCGGTACGTCCAGGTCGCGGGACATCTCGGTGTCCACCGGGCCGGCCAGGACGGCATGGACCCGCACCCCTCGGCCTGCCAGGAGTGCCCGCATGGACTGGGACAGCGAGAACGTGGCCGCCTTCGAGACCGAGTAGGCCGGAACAACCGGGATGGGCGCGAATGCCGCCACCGAGAGAACGTTCACGATGGCACCCCGCGAACGAGTCAGCAACGGCAGGAAGGCCTGGGTCACGGCGTACGTGCCGAACAGATTGACCGACAGCTGCCGCTCGAGCGCGACCCGATCGCTCAGGTCGTCGTACAGTGCGACGCCGGCGTTGTTGATCAGGATGTCGAGCGAGTCGACGCTCTCGACGGCTGCCTGAATCTGCATCGCGTCGGTGATGTCCAGGGTTAGTGGCGTGACCCGTCGATCCGGGTGGGACAGGGGTTGGCGCGTACCGGCGTAGACCCGCGTCGCCCCTCCGTTCAGGGCCTCCTCGACCAACGCCTGCCCGATGCCGCGATTGGCCCCGGTCACCAGCACCACCTTGCCTGCGATTGTCATGCGATCTCCTCGTGAGTGGACCGTCGGCTACCTTGACTGCGCGTTCACCAGGGGTAGACACGGCGCCCGCGCGAAACTGGGCGCGACGGGAGCGACCAGTTTCGGCGGCGGCCGGTGTCAGTACGTGCAGAGAACGGAGGTGGCAGATGTCAGCGGAACTGCTCCAGCGGGCGCGCGCAGGCGACCGGGAGGCGTTCACCGAGCTGGTCCAGCCACACCGCGGTGAGCTGCACGTGCACTGCTACCGCATGCTCGGCTCGCTGCAGGACGCCGAGGACGCGCTGCAGGAGACGCTCCTGGCGGCGTGGCTCGGGCTGGACGGCTTCGAGGGGCGCTCGTCGGTCCGGACCTGGCTGTACCGCATCGCGACCAACCGGTGCCTGAACCTGCTTCGCTCGTCCGGACGGCAGCCGGTGACCACGGCGGCGCCCGCACCGCTGCCCGAACCGACCCGACTCGGTGAGGTCCTGTGGCTCCAGCCCTATCCCGACGCGCTGCTGGAAGACCTCACCGATCAGGCACCAGGACCCGAGGCCAGGTACGAGTCCCGCGAGG
Organism: Pseudonocardiaceae bacterium; assembly: GCA_036502345.1. GTDB lineage: Bacteria > Actinomycetota > Actinomycetes > Mycobacteriales > Pseudonocardiaceae > DATEPR01. Next base: position 23,385 of record DASXYT010000289.1, read on the forward strand.
CGATCTCGCTCGCGTTCGTCACCGCCGTCCAGCTGCTGCCGCCCAACCAGCGTGCCGTGCTCCTGCTGCGGGACGTGCTCGGCTACCGCGCCAGTGAGGCCGCCGAACTGCTCGGGCTGACCCAGGACGCGGTGACCAGCGCCCTGAAGCGCGCCCGCGCCACGATGGGCGCCGCTCGCTCGCCACAGCCGCCGCCACCAGGCGGCCCGGCGGAGCGTGCGCTGCTCGACCGGTTCGTCGCGGCCTTCACCGAACTGGACATCGACGGGCTCGTCGCGCTCATGACCGACGACGTGTGGGTGCGGATGCCACCCCTGCCGTTCGAGTATCGAGGGCGGGAGGCCGTGCATCGCTTCTTCGGCGTGATCCACGCCCACCTGGCCCGCATCGGCAGGCTGGTGCCGGTCCGGGCGAACGGCCAGCCCGCGTGGGGTGAGTACGAGCGCGACCAGGTCACCGGTGGCCTGCACCTCGCCGGCATCATCGTGGTCGGCATCGCCGGTGATCGGATCCACGAGTTCACCCGGTTCGAGACGACGGTCGCGCCCTACTTCGGCCTGCCCCGCACGCTCGACTAGCCGTCCGTGGAACTCCCGCCAGGCAGGACGGGTAAGTTCTCAGTACGGCGAACATGAGCGAAGGAGTCGGTGTGCGGTATCGGACGCTCGGTGACAGTGGCCTGCTGGTCTCGGTGGTTGGTCTGGGGTGCAACAACTTCGGCAGGAAGCTGGATGTCGACGGCACTCGCGCGGTCGTCGACGCGGCGATCGACGTGGGCGTCACCCTCCTGGACACTGCCGACGTCTACGGCAACCTCGGCGGCTCCGAGACGATCCTCGGCCAGGTGTTGGAAGGCCGCCGCGACAAGATCGTGCTGGCCACCAAGTGGGGCGCCCAGGCCGGCGACATGGGCTACGGGCCTGCGGCCGGCGCCAAGGGTGGCCGCGGCTACGTCCGGCGTGCCGTCGAGGAGTCGCTGCGGCGGCTGCGCACCGACCACATCGACCTCTACCAGCTGCACACCCCGGATCCGGCGACGCCGATCGCCGAGACCATCGCCGCGGTCAGTGAACTGGTGGCCGAGGGCAAGGTGCGTTACGTCGGTCACTCGAACTTCACCGGCTGGCAGATCGCTGAGGCCGCGCACACCGCCCGCGAGATCGGTGGCGTGCCGTTCGTGTCCGCGCAGAACCACTGGTCACTGCTGGAACGCGCGGCCGAGGAGGAAGTGGTACCCGCCGCACTGCACTACGGCCTTGGCGTCCTGCCCTACTTCCCGCTGGCCAACGGCATGCTCACCGGCAAGGTGCGGCGCGCCACCGGCGTCCCGGAGGGCTCCCGGCTCGCCGGCCGCCCGCAGTTCGTCACCGAACAACGGCTGGACAAGGTCGAGCGACTGGCCGAATGGGGCGAGAAGCACGACCATGACCTGCTGGAGATCGGCATCGGCGCGCTGGCGGCACAGCCGGGCTGCTCGTCGGTGATCGCTGGTGCGACGTCACCGGAGCAGGTGATCGCGAACGCGGCGGCAGGCGAGTGGATCCCGACCGAGCAGGAACTGGCCGAGATCGACGAGGTCCTGGCGGGCCCAGGTCAGTGATCGACCGACTCAGCAGAGTTGGTTGCCGCAGAACCGGTTGATGACGGCCCGGCTGGACAGCGTCTCCGAGGCGCGGCGGCAGGCCCTGACGTGCCGACCACGAATGCCAGCGCCAGCAGGGCAATGGCGCACAGGGACCACAGTTTCCGCATGTCGACAACCTTTCCCTCGGCTACCGACGATGATGTCAGTTCCGCACAACACACTTCCGTCCCACTCCGGCACCAAGCCAGGCAGTGTTCCGGCGACGGCCGGCCTGGTGAGTCGGCTTCGGCTTGACCTGGAGTGCGCTCCAGGTAGCAGACTGAGGTGGGTGCCAGTACGAGCGCACGGTGATATTCCAAGAGAGGATCGCACTGACGATGCAGTACACACATCTCGGTGGCAGTGGTCTGTCGGTCAGCAGGCTGTGCCTCGGCACGATGAACTTCGGTCCGCTGACCAGCGAGGCCGACTCGCACGCGATCATGGACTCGGCGCATGAGCACGGCATCAACTTCTTCGACACCGCCAACGCATACGGGCTGCGCTCGGCAGGCGTCTCCGGTCTCGGCGAGGGCAGGGGCTCGACCGAGAAGATCGTCGGACGGTGGTTCGCCCAGGGTGGCGGCCGCCGGGAGCGCACGGTCCTGGCCACGAAGCTGTACGGCGACATGGGGGACTGGCCCAACGAAGGCAAGCTGTCGGCGCTGAACATCCGCCGCGCGCTGGACGCGAGCCTGACCCGCCTGCAGACCGACTACATCGACCTGTACCAGTTCCACCACATCGACCGGGCCACCCCGTGGGACGAGATCTGGCAGGCCATCGACGTCGCCATCACCGCGGGCAAGATCCTCTACGTCGGCAGCAGCAACTTCGCGGGCTGGCACATCGCCCAGGCCCAGGCAGCCGCGGCACGGCACAACCTGATCGGTCTGTCCAGCGAGCAGTCCCTCTACAACCTGATGACCAGGGACATCGAGCTGGAGGTCATTCCGGCCGCGCAGCACTACGGGTTGGGGATCATCCCGTGGTCGCCGCTGCAGGGCGGGTTGCTGGGCGGCGTGCTGCGCAAGGAACGTGACGGCAAGCGGCGGTTGGAAGGTCGTGCCGCCGAGGCCGTCCAGACCAAGCGCCCGCAGATCGAGGCCTACGAGGACTTCGCCGACGAACTCGGTCACGAGCCAGGCGACGTCGCACTGGCCTGGCTGCTGCACCAGCCCGCCGTCACGGCCCCGATCATCGGCCCACGCATCCAACAGCACCTCGACGACGCCGTCCGGGCCCTGGACGTGCGGCTGGACGAGAAGGCGCTCACCCGACTGGACGAGATCTTCCCCGGCTATCGGACAGCGCCGGAGCACTACGCCTGGTAGCGGAACGGGGCGTCCGGTGCGGCCGACGAGCGCCACGGATGGCAATCCTCAGTGGACAGAGGGACGGCGGGCGACGAACACGTACTGCTCGTCCACGAACTGAAAGAGCGAGTCGATTCCGCCGACCCTGAAGTCGGGCGGCCAGCGGGCCGCCCGACACCGCTGTTACGCGTCCAGGGGCGTGAGGACGAAGATCGGCATCTTCCTGGTGGTCTTCGTCTGGTATTCGGCGTAGTCCGGCCAGACCTCGACGGCGCGGTCGAACCAGGCCGTGTACTCGTCGCCGTCCACTTCCCGTGCCTGGTAGTCCTTCTTGACCGGGCCGTCCTGCAGTTCCACATGCGGGTTGGCGACCAGGTTGTGGTACCAGACGGGGTGCTTGGGCGCGCCGCCCAAGGACGCGACGACGGCGTACTCGCCGTCGTGCTCGACGCGCATCAGCGGCGTCTTGCGCAGCTTGCCCGTCTTGGCACCCACCGAGGTCAGCACGATCACCGGCTTGCCCTGGTTGTCGGTGCCCTCGGTGCCGCCGGAGCGCTCGTAGATGTCCACCTGGCCGCGGCTGAAGTCGAACGTACTCGGCTCGTACTCCCCGGTGAGAGGCATGGCTCCACCATCCAATCCGTTGATCGGGTCGGCCGCCTTGTGTTGGCCTGCCGCTAGCAACACAAACGGACTTTACCCCGCTTGGTATTCCCCGCAAGTTAGAGTGGGCCTGTGGATCGATCAGTCGTCTGGGGAGCACCGCCTGCTGAGCGCGTCGATGCCGCGCGCAACCGGCTTCACCTGCTGTCCACGGCGCGCGAGATGCTCGCGGAGCTGGGGTCGGACAAGTTGACGATGGACGGGCTGGCGCAGCGGGCCGGCCTCGGTAAGGGCACCGTGTTCCGCCGATTCGGCACCCGGGCGGGGATCTTCCAGGCGCTGCTGGACGACGATGAGCGGAGCTTCCAGGAGCAGGTGCTGTCCGGACCGCCGCCGCTCGGCCCCGGCGCCCCGCCGCTGGAACGACTGATCGCCTACGGCCGCGCCAGGGCCGCCTTCATGAACGGGCACCGGGTGATCGCCCGCGCCGCCCTGGACGGCAGCCGGTCCGTCCCGGTCGGGCACCGGGCGCCGATGTCCCAGGTGCACATCCGGGTGCTGCTCGGGCAGCTGAGCCTCGGTGAGGTCGACCTGGACATGCTGACCGTCCAACTCGCCGCGGCCCTCGACGGCCCGGTACTGCTCTACCTGTCGTCCGACGACCTCACCGACGTCGATGGGCTCGATGAACGCATCGGGCAGGCCTGGCAGGACCTCGTGGAGCGCGTCTGCCGGCCGTGAGGCCCGACTGAGGGAGGCCGGCATGTGACCGAGCGTCGACGACCGGCACCGCTTCGGCGCAACAGCGGCTTCCGGATGTTGTGGATCGGCCAGGTCCTTTCCGAGACCGGCACCGAGGCAGCTCTCATCGCCTACCCCCTGCTGATCCTGGTGCTCACCGGCTCGGCCGCCATCGCCGGCGTGGTCGGCTCGGTGAGCCTGGCCGTCCAACTGGCGCTCGGGCTCCCTGGCGGGGCGTTGTCGGACCGGTTCGACCGGCGGCTGACCATGATCGTCTGCGACGGTGTCCGGGCGGTGGTGCTGGCCCTGCTGACCGTCCTTGTGCTGGCGCACGTGGTGGCCTGGCCGGTGGTACTGGCCGTGAGTGTCGTGGACGGTGCCGCGAGCGCGCTGTTCGATCCGTCGGCCGCGGCCGCGCTGCCGGGCATCGTCGCCGACGAGCAGTTGGAGCAGGCCTGGGCGCTGACCGAGGCCCGAACCTACAGCGCCAGCCTGGTGGGCCCGGCGCTCGGCGGGTTCCTGTTCGGCTTGGGCCGGGCGGTTCCGTTCCTCTTCGACGCCTTGTCCTATCTGGTCTCGGTGGGAGCCGTGAGCCGGATCCGGGGCAACTTCCGGCCGGAGATGACGGGGGAGCGCCGGGCGTTGTGGCGGGAAGCTGCCGACGGGATTCGCCTTGTCCTGCGCCACCCGCTGCTGCGTGCCGTGCTGATCCAGGCTCCGCTGCTCAACTTCGCGTTCAACGGCGTGTTCTTCACGATCACGGTGTCGCTGCGACAGCACGGATCCGCGCCCGCCGTCATCGGACTTGTGCAGGCCGGGATCGCGGCAGGCGGGCTGCTCGGCGCTCTTGCCGCGGCATGGCTGGTACGGCGGCTGTCCATGCGGCTGATGGTGATCGGGCTCAATGTGGCCGGCGCCGCGTTGTTCGCGACGGCCGCGCTGGTACTGCCATCGCCGCTGGTCGCGGTCCCGGTGGGGGCCGCGATGGTGCTGGCCCCGGCGGCGAACGCGGCGCTGACCGCCGCGCAGATGCGGGCAGCGCCGGAGCACATGCGTGGCCGGGTCACCAGCACCGTGTTCCTCGGCGCTGTGAGCCTGTCCGCTCTCGCCCCGCTGGTCGCTGGTCTGCTCGTGCAGCACTTCTCCGGCCGGTGGGCGCTTGCCGTCTTCGCCGCTGCCATTGGCATCGCGGCCGTTCTGTCAGTGGCGCTGACCGGCTTCCGGACCGCCGAGGGCACCTGAGCCAGCAGTGCGTAGCTGGATCACACTGGAAGGCCAGGTTTGCAAGTTCGGATTTGGAAGCCTAGACTTCCAAATATGAGCGACACCCAGAGGCCGAACAAGCAGAACGCGGCGGTCCGCGAGACCGCCACCCGGCTGCGGGTCGGCATCGGGGCGTTCAAGCGACGCACCCGGGAGACGATGTCCGAGGGTGGACTGACCGTGCCGCAGCTGACGGCCCTGTCCCGGCTGGACCGGCTCGGTCCGTCCACCACCGCGGAACTGGCCCGGCGCGAACAGATCACCCCGCAGGCGATGGGCGCCACGATCGCCGGCCTTGAGCAGCGCGACCTGGTCACCCGCCAGCCGGATTCCGTCGACGGGCGCCGCTCGATCCTGAGTCTCACCCCGGCGGGCCATGCCGCGATCGGTTCGGGCCGCAGCGCGGTCGTCGACAGGGTTGCCGTCGTGCTGGCCGAGTCGTTCACCAGCGAAGAGATCGCCACCCTCGACACCGCCGCCCGGCTGCTCGAACGTCTTGCCGAGCTCCTGTGATCACCAGGTACAGGAGGTTGTGATGACATCGTCCGCATCCTCGACCAGCGCACCCCAGGTCAACGGGCCGCCGCCGGAGCACCCGTTCTCCTGGCGGTTCACCACACCGTTGTTCATCGGTTCGGCGCTCAACCCGATCAACAGCTCACTGATCGCCACTGCCCTGGTGCCGATCGCGCACGCGTTGGGCGTGTCGATCGGACAGACCGCCGCGCTGGTCACGGCCCTGTACCTGGCCAGCGCGATCGCGCAACCCACTGCTGGCAAGGCCGCCGAGGTGTTCGGGCCACGGCGGGTGTTCCTGGTCGGCATCGGGCTGGTCATCGTCGGGGGACTCGCCGGTGGCTTCGCCCAGGACCTGCTGACGCTGCTGATCAGTCGGGTGCTGATCGGCCTCGGCACCTCGTGCGCCTATCCGACGGCCATGCTGCTGATCCGCCGACGCGCCCGGGACGTCGGCCTTGAGCAGCCACCGGGTGGAGTGCTGGGCGGTCTGCAGATCGCCGGTATCGCCACCGCGTCGCTCGGCCTGCCCCTCGGTGGCGTCCTGGTTGGCGCGCTGGGCTGGCGAGCTGTCTTCTTCGTCAACGTTCCGGTCGCGCTGGTCGCCCTGGCCGCGACGTTGGCCTGGGTCTCGCCTGACGGTCCGCTGGATCGCACCCGCCGCGCCAGGGACATCGCGGCCAGCATGGACGTCATCGGCATCGCCGGCTTCGCCGCCGCGATGATCGCGCTGCTGCTGTTCCTGTTCGAGCTGCCCACCGTGCACTGGTACCTGCTGGTGATCTCGGTCGTGCTGTGGATCGCGTTGGCATTGTGGGAACTGCGCGCCGGCACGCCGTTCCTCGATCTCCGCCTGCTGGCCGGCAATCGGGCCCTCACCAGCACGTATGTCCGCTTCGGACTTGTCCTGCTCTGCGTCTACGTCGTGCTCTACGGCATCACGCAGTGGGTGCAGACCGTGCTCGGCCTGACCGAGACCGAGGCAGGACTGTTGCTGCTGCCCATGACCCTGATCTCGGGCCTGGTGATATCGCCCGTCTCCCGCCGGAATCTGGTCCGTGGCCCGGTGATCGTGGCCGCGCTGACCTGTCTGATCGGCTCGGCCGGTGTGCTGTTGCTCAGTGGCTCGGCCTGGATCGGCTGGGTTGTCGTTGTCACCATCGTCTTCGGCGTCGCCATGGGCATGGCCTCCGCCGGTAACCAGACCGCGCTCTACCGCCAGGCACCCGCCGACCAACTCGGCACCGCATCGGGCTTGCTGCGTACCTTCGGCTACCTCGGCTCGATCGCCGCGTCCGCCGTCACCGGCATCGTCTTCCACACCCGCGTCTCCGACCAGGGCGTGCACCTGATCGCCTGGATCATGGTCGGTGTCAGCGTTGTCCTTGTCCTGATGACCGTCATCGATCGCACCCTGCGCAGTCGACCGTCCCACTGACCGACCGGCAGGAAACCTGCTGAATCGAGGAGAAGCTGTGCCCGTCACCACGCTGGACCCCACCACCGCCCTCATCGTCGTCGACCTGCAGACCGGGTTGGCCGGACTGCCGACCGTGCACCCGTTCGACGGCGTCGTGGCCAACGCGGCCGCGCTCGCGGAAGCCTTCCGGGCCAAGAGGTTGCCTGTGGTGCTGGTGAACGTCGCAGGAGGTGCCCCTGGCCGTACCGAGCGAGGTGCGGGCGGGCACCAGTTCCCTGACGGCTGGACCGACTTCCTGCCGCAGCTGAACCAACAGCCCACCGACAAGACCGTCACCAAACTCACCTGGGGCGCGTTCCACCACACCGACCTGGCCGACCACCTGAGCGAACTCGGCGTCACGCAGGTGGTCGTCGTCGGCGTGTCCACCAGCAGCGGTGTGGAGTCGACAGCGCGCCAGGCCTACGAACATGGCCTGCACGTCACGCTGGCGACCGACGCGATGACCGACCTCGACCCGGTGACCCACGACACCAGCGTCAACCACATCTTCCCGAAGCTCGGCGAGACCGGTACCACCAGGGACATCCTCGCGCTCCTGTGACCGGCAGGGCAGCCGGTCTCACGGTCGGCCGGGCTGCGGCGGACATGGCGGTTGGTAGGGCACGTTCGCCGCATACAGTTGCCACGTCGCACGATCGAGCGTCGGCGCGGACTGGCAGATCTGGGCGATGACGTGAGTCGTGTCGACGTCGCGGAGTTGGACGGAGCCGTCGGTGCCGAGCACGGCCAGTGTTCCGCCGGTGGGGTCGAACGCTTCCGGTGTGGCGCCGGTCAGCACCGCCAGCATCGCGGGCCGCTCCGGGTTGCTCACGTCCCAGAGTTGCGTCGTCGAATTGGCACCCGCGATGGCCAACATCGTGCCGTCCGGGCTGACCAGCAGTTGCTGGTCGCTGGCGGCCTGTCCGGTCAGGCCTGCGATCGATCGTGGTGCGGCCGGGTCGGTCACGTCCCACAACTGGACCTGTCCGGTGAACGTGATGGTCACCAGCACCTGGCTGCCGGGCAGGAACGCGACATGTGTCGCCGACACCGGGAGACTGCCCACGATCCGGGGTCGTGCCGGGTTGTGCAGGTTCCAGAAGACGACAGAGGAACCCTGTCGCTTCCAACCGGCGACCGCGAGCACCTCACTGTCCGGGCTGAACGCCACCAAGCCCTTGATCTGGGACTGGGTGAACTCCAACAGTCGGTGCGGCTGTGTGGGATCGGTGACGTCCCAGACACCTCCGGTGGCCGCCAGCATCCGGCCGTTCGGGCTGAAGGCCAGCGGTAGATCGGACAGCGTGGCCACCTGCTTCGGTTGTCGAACGTCGCTGTCGTCCCAGAGGACGCCAGTCCCGGCGCTGGTGGCCAGCAGGTGGCCACGGGGAGCGAACACGGCGGCCTGGCCGACACCGGTACCCGTCAACGTCCCCAGCGGGATCGGCGAGGCCGGTTCGCTGACCTGCCACAACTGGGTCCAGCCTGCGCCCGTCCCCGGTGCCTCGGTGGTCGCCATGGTGTGGCCGTCGGGGCTGAACGCCGGACTGATGACGCCGTTGACGGTCCGGCCGGCCAGCCCGAGTTCGGGGAGGTTCCACCAGTTGAGCGTGGCCAGCGGGTTCTCCGAGGTGACCAACGTGTTGTCCGAGCTGAAGGCCACCATCAGCTGCGAACCACCGTCGACGTGCCCGGCGACGCTGGCGATCAGGGCCGGACTGGTCGGCGTACTGATGTCCCACACGTCCACCGCGTCCACCAGGCTGGCCGCCAACTCGGTGCCGTCGGGGCTCAGGGTGAGACCGTCGATGATCCCCGATGTCCGACCCCGCACGGACCCGAGATAGGTCGGCCTGTCGACGGAAGCGATGTCCCACAACTGGATCGCGCCGGTGCCGGTCGCGACGGCCAGCAGCGATCCGTTCAGCGCCAACAGGTCCTGGCCAGGGTCGCCGGTCACCGGGGTCTCCCACGCAAGGCGTGGCCGCCCCCGGTCACTGAGGTCCCACAACCGCAGGCGGTTGGGTCCGCCGGTCAGGTCGACGACGCTGCGACCGTCCTGGCTGACCGCTGCGTAGTCGGCAGCCGTCGACCCGGGAATCACGGCCACTCTCGCCGGGTGCCGTGGATCGGCCAGGTCCCAGACGGTGTCGCGAGAGCCGTCGACCATCAGGTACCGGTCGGACCCGAACTCACCGATGCCGTCGCCGAACGTACGGCTGAGCAGCACCGGATGCTGAGGATTCGCGGTGTCCCACAACCCGGCACCCGACTGCGGGAAGTCGACGAGCAGCCGACTGCCGTCCGGGCTGAACTCCGCGTCGCCCGGCAGGCTGTCCGCCGGGTGCGGAATCGAACCGACGACGCGGGCATGGTGTGTCCGGGCGTCCGCTGTCCACAGTTGGAGCGAGGTTCCCGTGTCGGTGACCAGCATCCGTCCGTCCGGGCTCAGGGCCAGCGGGCTACCGGGGGTCCCGGTGGTCCATGCGTGGATCGCCGCGGCGTAGTTGAGTACGCCGCTACGGGCCTGCGGTTCCGGATCCAGTCGATACGCGGCGACGCTGAGCTGAGCGGCGAGCGCCGGATCGGACCGCACCTTGGCCGCCGCCCGATCCAGCAGGCCTTGCGCCTCGACCTGGTTGTGCTGGCGGACGAACGCCTCCGCCGCCGCGACCGCGGCATGTCTGGACGTGGTCGCCACCACCGACAGGCTGCCCGTCACCACGACCAGGACGCTGAGCAGGACGACCAACGCGCGCAGCCGCAGGGTGCGCTTCCTGGCCAGCACCCGCACCTGCTCCTCGGCCCGCGTGCTCTGGGCGAGGAACACCCGCTCCATGCCCGTCAGCAGTACGCCGCGGCCCTGCGCCCACTGCTGCGCGATGGCCAACTGCACGCCCCGGTACAGCGCCGCCGGATCCTGCCGCAACGAGTCCCACACCGCTGTGGCCGCGGTCAACTGCCGGTGGATCCGGAGCCCGGCCCGGTCCTCGGTCAACCACTCACCGAGGCGGGGCCAGTGCCGGATCAGGGCCTCATGGGTGATCTCCAGCTGATCACGATCGACGGTGACCAGCCGGGCGTCGGTCAGCCGCTCCACCGTGGCTGCCATCCTCGGGTCGGTCAGGTCCAACTCCGCGGTGGTGATCCGCCGTTTCGTGTCCTCGGTCCCGTCACCCAACGCCACCAGGCGCAGGAACAACGACCTGGCCAGTCGCTGTTCGTGTTCGTCGAGGCCGGTGTAGACCTGTTCCGCGGTCTGCGCGATGGCATGCACGATGCCGCCCACCGCCTGATAGCCGGCCAGGGTCAGCGTCGCTCCGCTGCGCCGCTGCCAGGTCTCCCGTAACGCGTGCGACAGCAGCGGCAGGACACCGCGTTGTCCCGTGCAGTCGGCCACGATCTGGGTCACCAGAGCCGTCTCCACCATCGCCCCGGCCTGCATGGCCGGTCGGGTGATCACCGCGCGGAGCTGTTCGGTCGTCAGTGGGCAGACCAGGAACTGGCCGTGCCGCAGTTCCCTGGCGAGGCCGGGATCCTGGACGCAGTGACTGTAGAAGTCGGTGCGCACTCCCAGCACGACGCGCACCCGGCTGTCCGGCCGATGCGCGGCTTCCAGCAGCAGGGCGATGAACTGCTTTCGGGTCGCCTC
>DASXYT010000290.1:0-9709 GCA_036502345.1 Pseudonocardiaceae bacterium
CCACCCGACGGGGTATAGCGGCGCGTTGCGAATTTGTGTCCGATGGTTCTGGTCCGCGCCGACACTCCGACGTTAATTCCCGGCCTCGTATACCGCCATCCAGCCGGTGTTTGCTATGTTTGTTGGCGAGGGCATAGGTTAGATCACACCTCGACAGTGGGTAGCACTCCGCGCGAAAGGCATTGAGGACACCTCCATGGCTCAGAAGACTATCGTCCAGCTCATTGATGACCTGGACGGCTCCAGCAGCGACAGCATCGAGACCGTTACCTTCGGCCTGGATGGTGTGACCTACGAGATTGACCTGAGCGATGACAACGCCGGCCAACTGCGAGACAGCCTGGCCCAGTTCATCGGCTCCGCTCGGCGTACGGGTGGCCGGGCGAAGCGCGGCACCGTCACGGTCGCCGGCTCGAACGGCAATGGCAGCGGCCGCAGTCGGGAACAGACTCAGGCCATCCGCGAGTGGGCCAAGAAGAACGGACACGACGTGTCCGACCGTGGCCGTATCCCGGCTGCCGTGATCGAGGCCTTCGAGAGCGGCGCGGGCAAGGCCAACGGCAAGAAGGGTAAGTAGTTCTCAGCACGTCCGTTTCACGATGGACGTCGACACAGTTCTCGACGAACTCTTCGCAGCACCGCGCGAGGAGTTCACCGCGCTGCGTGACACACGGGTGAAGCAGGCCCGCACGGAGGGCGACACGGAACTGGTCGGTCAGCTGAAGCGGTTGCGCAAACCCACGGTGGCGGCGTGGCTGGTCAACCAGGTCAGCCGCGCCCACCCCGAAGATGTCGAACGCCTGGCCAAGGTCGGTGACGCGCTACGAGCGGCGCACCATGCCCTGGCAGGCGACCAGTTGCGCGATCTGTCCCGGGAGCGCAACGAGCTGATCCATGTCCTCACCGGCCACGCCAGGGCGATCGCGGGCGAAGCGGGCCAAGCGCTCGGCGATGCCACGGTCGACCAGATGGAGAGCACCTGGACCGCCGCGGTGACCGCCGACGCGGCCGCCCGGTTGGTGCGTGCCGGCCGACTGAGTTCGGCCATGCAACCCGATGCGCCGCAGGACTGGCTCACCGCGGCGATGGGCGCTCCGGCGCCCGCCCGGCCACGCCAGGACAGCAAGCCGTCGCCCGGCAAGAGTGATACCGATACCGACAATGCCGACCTGGCCAAGCAGGAGGCGGTGCGGGAAGCCCGGCGTTCGGTCGAGCAAAAAGCCAGGGCCAGGGACAAGGCGCGCAATGCGCTGACCAAGGCCGAGCAGGCAGCCACCGATGCCGAGGCCACCATGAATGACCTTCAGCAGCAGTTGGCAGCGCTGCAAGCACGCGTTGCGAACGCCACCGAACGTGAAAAGACCAGCCGCAAGCGTGCCGATACCGCTCGCGAAGAGGTCACGATCGCAGAACAGGCAGCGGCCGAAGCTGAAGAACTCCTGAGTAGGCTAGAGGCCAACGGTAGCTAAAAGTGTGACCGGGGTCATCATCCCCGACGCCGGCTGATCGGATTTGTCGGGTCGGTGCCGTTGGCGCTGTTGCTGTTTTTCAGAACTGCGGTTCTCTGCGGCAACAGCAGACGATTGTCCCGCCGACGCCAACAATTCCCAGGTCGACGAACTCCTGACAATCCGGTGCGGTGCTCCGAAAACCCTTCTAGTGGGTGGCCGAAAACCCTTCGACAGTCTTGCTCGGCCCTGCCACAGTGCCATCGACACTGGCGTCCGACCCGAGTTGAGGCAGGCCCATGGCTGACAAGAACGATTTCGGGCCGGATGACGTACGGCTCATGCAGGGCCTGGCCCAACAAGTAACAGCACTGCGGCCGGAACTGGTGAACATCGAAGCCACGGTCGGCGAACTGGCCTGGATCTGGGGTAAGGACAACGCCGATCTCGGGCACACCTGGCGTCGTCGACTCTGGTACGCGGACGGCGCCCTGGTCGGCTGGGGCTGGGTGTACCTGCCCTATCGGGTGGCACGCAGCGACGGGCAGTTCCTGGAGGTCAGGAACGCGAACCTGGCGTGGCAGGTACACCCGGAACATCCGCAGGTCCTGGACGACATCCTCGACTGGTACGACACCGAGGCCGGGACGGCCGACCGCCACGTCGCCGCCAGGGCGGCCGACGACAACGCCATCGGCAGGCTCGCCGCGCACGGCTACGTGCACGATGCGGAAGCGGCATCGGACACCGGGCTCTGGTGTCAGTTCAACGCGAGGGACCTCGCCGACGTGCCGGACCCGGTCCTGCCGGCCGGCTTCCGGTTCCTCACCGCGGACGAGATCACCCCCGAGGCCGCGGCACAGGCCCACCGGGACGCGTGGCACCCGTCCAGCTTCACCGACCACGGCATGGCCGACGTCAGCAGGATGTGGCCCTACCGGCCGGATCTGCACGTCCTGGTGGCAGCACCGGACAGGACTCTCGTCGCGACGACGATCACGTGGCTGGACGAGCAGAACGGGACCGCCGAGTTCGAGCCCGTTGGGACGCACCAGGGCTATCGGCGGCAGGGCCTGAACACCGCACTGCTCTACTTCGGCATGCGCCAGGCACGGGCGGCAGGCGCCACACGGATGCTCGTGGCCTGTCTCGGTGCCCCCGCCTATCCGGCCGCGAGGCACCTGTATGAAGGCGTCGGCTTCCGCGAGTTCACCCGCGACGTGCCCCACCTCAGGCGCGCCTGACGCGACGAGGCCCCGGAGTGGCGCTCCGGGGCCTCGTCTGGTCGTGCGATCGGTTACGGGTGCACAGCGGCCGAGAACATCTTGAGGCGTGTGTCGTTGGGCAGTGTCATCGAGATGATCGTCTTCGGGTTGGTGGCGCCGGTGTCCACAGTGAGCCCGTAGAGGCTCGCGTCGTGCGGTGTCGGGTTGTCCGGCTGCTGGTTCCAGATCGTGGTCGCGACGATGCTGCCACCGCCGGTTGCCTGGTTGTTGAACCAGTCGTTGACGTCGATCGGGAACTGTTCGTTGGTGCCGTCGCTGTAGTTGACCTGCAGGAACGCCAGAATCTCACCGTTGTTGGCCGTGGTCAGCAGGGTGATCTTGTGGCCGGTGCCGGTCAGGCTGAGCGTCTGGCCCGCCGCCGCTACGGCGTCCGGCGTGCCCGGTGCCTCCGGCGGGAACGTCAGGGTCGCTCCGTCGACGGTGACCGGGCCACCCGGGACGATGCCGAGCGCGGCCAGCTTCTCCGCGGAGAAGCTGTTGCCCGCCCCGTCCAGGTTGCCCACAGCCGGGTTGCTGTCGTCGGACACCGCGATGTTGTCGGCTGCCGACTCGAACGAGACGCCAGCCGGTGCCGTCGGGTTCGGCGGCGGGTTGGCGGTGCTGATCGAGAACAGGTTCATGTTCCCGACGTTGGGCAGCGTCAGGTCCGCGATCGTCTTGTCCGCCGGGATCGGGTAGACCTCGCCGTACAGGCCGACCACCTGGTCCCCGATGCCACCGACCGGCGGCTGGTTCCAGTGGCTGCTCGCCACGATCGAGCTCAGCCCGGTGGGTGCGTTGTTGAACCAGTCGTTGAACGAGATCGGCACGGTCGTCGTGCTGCCGTCGGTGAAGGTCACGGTCATGTTGCCCTGGCCGGAACCGTTGTGCGCGGATCCGACGATGACCAGGGCCGAGCCACTGCCGCTGAACTTGATCACCTGGCCACTTGTGGTGACGGCGTCCGGGGTGCCGGCAGGCTGGGCCGGGAACGTGGTGGTCGTGCTGCCCACCTTGACCGTGCCACCCGGGGTGACACCGGCCGCTGCGAGGTTCTCCAGCGAGTAGCTGAACCCGCTGCCGTCGAAGTTGCCCTCGGCCGGATTGGCGTTGTGCGACAGCCCGACGACGGTGTACGCGGCGGCCAGTGACGCGAACGGCACCGTGGTCTGCTGGGTCTGGGTGACCGAGCGGGCCTTGCCGTTCACCGTGCCGGTCAGCGTGAAGCTGACCGTGTTCTGCCCCGCCGTGGCGTCGGTGGGCACCTTCACCTGGAAGGTCGTCCTGACGTTGCCACCGGTCTGCGGGATGGTCCCGAAGTTGCCGCTGGCCGGCGTCACGGTCCAGCCGGCCGGCACGTTCGCGGTGACCTTGGTGCCGGTCAGCGGGAAGTTCGACTGGTTGAGCACCTGGGCGTGCACGGTGTAGGTGGTGCCCGGCGTGACGATCTTCGGCAGGCTGCTGACGATCTCCTGCACCGGGTTGTCGGTCTTGCGCACCTGGTAGTTGGCCGAGAGCGGCAGCGCTGCCGACGAGCCGCCGACCAGGATGCCGTAGTTGCCGTCCTGCACGGTGAACGCCTGTGCACCCGAGTCCCAGTAGGACAGTTCCCTCGGGTTGATGCTCAGCGTGACCGTCTTCGACTGGCCGGGCGCCAGGCTGACCTTGGTGAACGCGCCGAGTTCCTTGGGCGGCGTGTCAGCCAGGTTGTCCGGCTTGGCCACGTACACCTGCGGCGCCTCGGCACCGGCCACCTGACCGGTGTTGGTGACCTTGAACGACACGCTCACCGGGTCGTCGGACGTGCCGTTCGGCTTGCCGAGCTTCAGGTCGCTGTACTGGAAGTGCGTGTAGGACAAGCCGAAGCCGAACGGGAACAGCGGCGTCTGGTCGTGCTCGTCGAACCAGCGGTAGCCGACGTAGATGCCCTCCGAGTAGTCGGCGACGCCGTTCACGCCGGGGAACTGCGCAGGAGTGCTGATCGGGCCCTGGGTTTCGCTGGCCGGCCACGTCTGCGGCAGCTTGCCGGACGGGTCGACGTCACCGAACAGCAGCTGCGCTGTGGCAGCGCCGCCCTTGGCGCCCGGGTACCAGGTCTGCAGCACACCGCTGACCTGGGACAGCCACGGCATGAGCACGGCGGCACCGGTCTGCAGGACGACGACCGTGTGCGGGTTCGCCGCGGCGACTGCCTGCACGAGCGCGTCCTGGTTGTCGGGCAGGCTCAGGTTCGTACGGTCGCTGCCCTCGCTCGCGCTGTCCTTCACGAAGACCAGCGCGACCGAGGCGGCCTTGGCGGTGGCCGCGGCATGGGTCAGGTCGGAGCCGTCATTGAAGGAGACGGTGGCCGAACTGCCGGCCCTGGCCACGATGGCGTCGAAGGAGTTGTCCACCGACAGCGGGTTGACCTGGCTGCTGCCGCCACCCTGTGCCGACGTCTTCGCAGGGCCGCCGATCACCGCGATGCTGGTGTCCTTGGTCGTGATCGGCAGGACGGAGCTCTTGTCCTTCAGCAGCACCGCGCTCTGCGCCTCGATCTGCTGGACGTCGGTGTTGTCCGTGGCCTGGTCGATCGGCTGGGTGGTCAGCGTGCGGTCGAAGATGCCGAACTTGAACAGCACGGTCAGCGTCTCGCGCACCCTGGCGTCGATGTCGGCCATGGTGATCGAGCCGTTGGCCAGTGCGGTCTGCACGGCGGTCATCGTGTTGAAGACACCGGTCGGCAGTTCGATGTTCAGACCGTCCTTGATGGACGTCGTCGCGTGGGTCGCCGGGTAGTCGGACACGACGTAGCCGTCGAAACCGAGCTGGGTCCGGAGTGAGCCGAGGGTCTCGCTGTTGTCACAGGAGAAGGAGTCGTTGATCTGGTTGTAGGAGCACATCACCGAACCGGGGTCGCCGTCCTGCACGGCGATGCCGAAGTTCTTCTCGTAGATCTCGTGCAGCGTGCGGTCGTCCACCTGGTCGGACACCGTCATGCGGTTGGTTTCCTGGTTGTTGCCGACGTAGTGCTTGAGCGTGGCGATCACGCCCTGGCCCTGGATGCCCTGGACGTCGGCGCCGCCCATCGTGCCGGACAGGTAGGGGTCCTCGCTGTAGTACTCGAAGTTGCGGCCGTTGACCGGCACCCGCTGGATGTTCATGCCCGGCCCGAACACCTGGTCCTGGCCGAGGTCCTTGGCGTCGGTCCCGAGCACGGTGCCGTACAGCTTGGCGACGTCGGTGTCGAAGCTGGCCGCCTCGGCGGACGGCGACGGCAGTTCGGTGCTCTTGTCGACGCCGTCCCGCACGCCTGCCGGGCCGTCGGTCATGGTGACACCGGGGAAGTCCAGCCGGGGAATCGGCGGGATGAAGCCGACCGTCGGGACGGACGCCTGGGAGGTGTCCACGCCGTGCAGCATGTTCACCTTGTCCGCCAGGGTCATCGCGGCCAGCAGCTCGTCGGCACGGGCTTGCGGGGTCTGTGCCGTGTTCATCCACGGCAGGGTGTCGGCGACGGCGGAGTTGGCGGTGCTGACCGCTGCTCCACCCACCACCATGGTGAGTGCGGCGAGGAACACGACAGGCCGTCGTAACCGTCCGGCCGCGTGTGTTGAGGACATGGTCCAGAGCTCCTTCAAGATCGACGCCGGCAGCGTCGGTGCTGTCAGCAGTGTCGACAGTGGAAGTCGCCTGGACCGTAAGACGCGGCTGATCTCCTGGTCAAGGGTCTGACAGCAACTTAAATTAAGCCGCTAAGTAGTGAACGAACTTGTTCGTGACGAACATGTTCGTTACTGTCGAGGCATGGAAGAGCCGCGCTCTCGCAGGGAACGTCCTGCGAAACCCGCCCTGACCAGGGCCGGCATCATCGAGACATCGGTCGCGCTGATGGTGGCCGAAGGCCTGTCCAGGGTGACGATGCGGCGGCTCGCCCAGGCGCTGGACACCGGGCCCGCCTCGCTCTACGTGTACGTCCGCAACACGGCCGAACTGCACGCCGCGGTCCTGGACGAACTGCTCGGCGTGGTCGACCTCAGCCCCGTGCGGACCGACGGCGACTGGCGGGATCGGCTGGTACAGGTGCTCACGTCCTACACCGCCGTGCTGTTCGAGTATCCCGGTCTGGCTCAATCGGCGCTGGTGGCCCGCCCGTCCGGCGCCCGCTATCTGGACCTGGTGGACGCGCTGCTGTCGTTGCTCGACGAGGGCGGTGTCCCTGCCGACCGGGCGGCGTGGGCGGTGGACCTGTTACTCCAGTTCGGCACGGCGACAGCGGCGGAACAGGCCACCAGGCAACTGGCCGATGGCGCCCGAGCCGAGGAGGACGCGCTCGCGGAAGCCTTACGGACCGTGTCCGCCGACACCCACCCGCACATCGCGGCGCTCGGCGCCGAGTTGCTGTCCGGTCCCGGCCGTGACCGAATGACCTGGGGATTCCACGTGCTGATCAACGGCACGCTGCACACCACAAGGGGGAGATGACATGACGACGACACACCACGAGATCGCCGTGATCGGCGCGGGCCTGGGCGGCCTCACATTCGCCGCTGTGCTGCGCCGCAACGGGATCGACGCCGCGGTCTACGACCTGGACGCCACGTCGACCGCCCGCGATCAGGGCGGCATGCTGGACATGCACGAGGAATCCGGCCAGGCGGCGCTGCGGGCAGCGGGCCGGTTCGCCGAGTTCCAGGCCGTCATCGCGCCGGGTGGCGAGGCGATGCGCATCCTCGACCGACACGCGGACGTCCGGTGGGCCGACGACGGCGAGGACGGTAACCGGCCGGAAGTGAAACGCGGTGCGCTGCGCGACATCCTGCTCGACACGTCGCCCGAGGGCACTGTCCGCTGGAACGCCAAGATCACCGGTGCCCGCCCACTCGGCGACGGCCGGCACGAGGTCACCCTGGCCGGCGGCAGTACGTTCACCACCGATCTGCTGGTCGGCGCGGACGGCGCCTGGTCGAAGGTGCGCCCGCTGGTCTCGGCGGCCGTGCCCGAGTACCTCGGCCTGTCCTTCGTCGAGACGCATCTGCTCGACGCCGACACGCGCCACCCGGCCAGCGCGGCACTCATCGGCACAGGCTCGATGTTCGCGCTCGGTGACGGCAAGGGCTTCCTCGCACACCGGGACAGCGACGGCGGCCTGCACATCTATATAGCGCTGCACACACAGGAGAACTGGATCAACAGGTTCGATCCCGCCACAGCCAGGGCAGACCTGCTGGCGCACTTCACCGGCTGGGACGAGCGCCTGCTGGCACTCCTCACCGACGCCGACACCGAGTTGGTCCCTCGGTCGATCCACGCACTGCCGGTCGGCCACCGGTGGGCCAGGACCCCCGGCGTGACCCTGATCGGCGACGCGGCCCACCTGATGTCCCCGTTCGCGGGCGAGGGCGCCAACCTGGCAATGCAGGACGGCGCCGAACTCGCCGCCGCGATCGTGGCCCACCCGGGTGACGTGGAGACCGCGCTGGCGGCCTACGAAGCGGAGATGTTCCCGCGCAGCGAGGCGGCGGCAGCCGAGTCGGCAGCCAACCTGGCCATCTCTTTCCGCGCCGACGCACCCCAAGGCATGATCGACCAGATGAACATGTACTACAGCCAGGCCACCTGACCAGCGACGCAACAGACCACGGCGATACGTGAATCCGGCGTGCACGAGGCGACAACATCTGGGCTGGTTTCATCGGGACGTGACCGGAACCGCCGGTCGCAGGCAGTGAAAGGAAGTTGGTCCCGATGACCGACAAGAAGATCATCGCCGTGGTCGGCGCCACCGGTCAGCAGGGCGGCGGCCTGGCCCGCGCCATCCTGGACGACCCCACCGGGCAGTTTGCGGTGCGCGCGATCACCAGGCGGCCCGACTCGGCCGCGGCGCACGCGCTGGCCGACCGGGGTGCCGAGGTGGTGGCCGGGGATCTGGACGACGCGGCCAGTCTCACCGCAGCGCTGCAGGGTGCGTACGGCGCCTACTTCGTCACGTCGTTCTGGGAGTACAACTCCGTCGAGCGGGAGCACGCCCAGGCCCGCGCGATGGCCAAGGCGGCGAAGTCCGCCGGGCTCCAGCACGTCGTCTGGTCGACGCTGCCGGACACCCGCGAGCACATCGCGCCGGCCGACGACCGCGTGCCGACGTTGCACGGCAACTACAAGGTGCCGCACTTCGACAGCAAGGCCGAGGCCGAGTCGTTCTTCACCGAAGCGGGCGTGCCGACCACCTTCCTGTCCACCACCATGTACTTCGAGGCGTTCGTGGACTCCTTCCGGCCGGTCCGGGACGAGGACGGCACGCTCGCGATCCACGTACCGATGCGGGACCGGGTACTTGCCGGGATCGCCGCCGAGGACATCGGGCGGACCGCCTTCGGCATCTTCGAGCGCGGCACCGAACTGGTCGGGCAGCAGATCAACATCTCCGGCGAGAACCTGACCGGCGACGAGTACGCGGCGGCATTCGGCAAGGAACTCGGTGAGCCGGTCGTCTACCGGCCGATGAGCGTGGACGACATGCGCGCGCTGCCCTTCCCCGGCGCCGACGACATCGCGAACATGTTCTTCTACTACGCCGAGTACGCGGACGCGTTCGCAGGCGCACGCGACCCGGAGGCCGTGCGGAAGCTGAACCCGAGGTTGCAGAACTTCGCCACCTGGCTGGCCGCCCACCACGACGCGTTCACAGGTTGATGGGATGAGCACCATGCAGTTCGGCATCTTCACGGTCGGCGACATCGCGCCCGATCCCTCGACCGGGCGCGCGCCGACCGAACACGAGCGGATCAAGCGGATGGTCGAGACGGCGGTGTTGGCCGAAGAGGTCGGTCTGGACGTCTACGCGACCGGCGAGCACCACAACCCGCCGTTCGTCCCGTCCTCCCCCACCACGCTGCTCGGCTACATCGCCGCGCGGACCAGCACCATCCTGCTATCCACGTCGACCACGCTGATCACCACGAACGACCCGGTGAAGATCGCCGAGGACTACGCGATGCTCCAGCATCTCGCGGACGG
>DASXYT010000291.1:0-14309 GCA_036502345.1 Pseudonocardiaceae bacterium
GTAGAACTGGGTCAGGTTGGAGAAGGAGTTGGCGGTTCCCTGAACCGTCTTCTTCCAGGTCCAGATCTGGTCCGGGGTGGCCTGGAAGATGGCGGGCAGGTTCTTGCCCAGGTAGTTCGACTCCTTCACCAGCGCGTTCGGGTCGGTGCCGAACACCGAGTCGTGGATCAACGCGTCGGCCTGCGGGTCCTCGTACGCACCGAAGTTGTACGAACCACCCTTGTTGAAGATGGAGTCACCGGTCGGGTACAGGAAGCCGGTGAAGCCACCGAAGTCGGACATGCCCCACTGGTTCTCGGTGGACGGGGAACCGGAGTCGTCCGTGAGAGTGATCAGCTGGTTGAACGTGTAGGACTTCAGCGTGATGTCGATGCCCAGCTGCTTGGCAGCGGAGGCGAACGCGTCAACCTGCTGGCCGGTGGCCGCGGGCGAGTTGCCGTAGTAGAAGTTGAACGCGAACTTCTGGCCGCTCGGGACGCCGGCACCACAGTTGGTGGGACCGGTACCCGGGCTCTGGCACGTCAACGCTCCGTTGACGACCTTCCAGCCGTGGTCGGCGAACAGCTTCTTGGCCGCGTTGACGTCGTAGGGGTAGATCGCCGTGGTGATGGCGTCCTTCGAGTAGTTGCTCGACGGCAGCGAGGCGATCGTGCTGTAGGCCGGGACGGCCGCACCCTTGAACGCACCCTTGATCACAGCCTGCTCGTTCTGCAGGTGAGCCAACGCCTGCCGGACGTACAGGTTCGAGATGATCTTGTCGAAGTTGTTCGTCGCGTCCTTGAAGTTGAAGTACATGTACTCGAAGCCGGTGCTGGGCAGGCCGTAGTAGGCGTAGCCCTTCTTGACCGCCTTGGAGAGCTGCGGGATGTCGGTGAAGTCGACGTAGCCGACGTCCACCTTGCCGCTGAGCACGTCGTTCCACTCCGCGTCGGTCGACGTGTAGGCCAGCTCATCGATCTCGGTGATGTGCGGCTTGTTCGTGCCGGTGTAGGCCGGGTTCACGACGAGGTCTACCGCGTCGGTGGACGCGTTGAAGGACTTCAGCTTGAACGGACCGTCGACGACCTGCCACAGCGGGTTGGTCGTGTAGGTGGCGATGGTCGACGACTGCTTGAAGAGGAAGTCGTAGATCGCCTTGGCGTTCGCAGGCGTTGTCGGGTCGGCGATGTGAGCACCACCGGCGGAGGTGACGTTCCACTCGGTGGACGGCAGCGGCTCGATCGACGTCGCCAACTCGTTGGCCATCAGCCAGGACGAGTTGTAGGTCTTGTCGAGGGTGAGCACCACGGTCTGCGGGTCCGGTGCGGTCGCACTCGTGATGTTGTCCGGGAACTCGCCGGGGGTGTAGCCCGAGAGGTTGGCCGGGTTCTCCTTCACGGCCGCCTTGGTCATCGCAATGGTGAACAGAACGTCGTTGGCGGTGACGTCCTTACCGTCCGACCACTTGTAGCCCTTATTCAACTTAATTGTGATGGTCTTGTTACTATTCGTGAAAACAGGCGGTGAAGCGAGGCTCCTCGAAAAGTCAACCGTCGGCGAAGCACCGGTCGTGGGCCAGTACAGCGGGCGGTACATCAGGTCCTCGAACTGATAGGACGTGTAGACCGAGCTGTGCTGGTTGTCGACGATGGCGAAGATCCAGTTCGGGCCCGCGCCAGGCTGCTCGGCGTATGTGACCACGCCGCCCTGGGTCGGCGTACCGGTAGCAGCGGGAATGCTGCCGTATCCACCCTCGGTGTTCGTCTTCAGTGAACTGGTGCTGCCGCTGCTGCCACATGCAGCCAGCGCCAGGGCGCCAGCGGCGCCGAGTATCGTAAGCCTGAGCCCCAATCGGGTTCCCTTGGCCATTGTTCGGGACCTTCCCCACTCTTGGTATGGGCTACGGACCATAGCGCCGCGCCTCAGACAGTCGTCGTGCGACCTGCCGGTGGCGGCGTGGGCCTACACGGCAGTCACCCGGGCGGCCTGCTGGGCACTTTATACCTCGGCAAGATCGTGACCGCTATTTTCCTTCTGTTAATGGCCAGTTTCAGAGGCGATGATAGTGGACGATATATCGAAACCGGTCTAACCGCCCACAACGGACACCCGGGTGCTCGTCCGCTGGCCGGGCGGGGTGTAGCGCCGAGTTCGCCGTTCACAGAACCCCAATACTGTGAACAAGCCTGTATCTAGGCGTTACGGGTCCGCAGCCGAACCGGGTTCGCATTGCGGCCAACACGTGACCGGACAACTCTTGTCAGCCGCCGTGGTGCAGGGTCCCGGAGTGTGGTGTGGCGCCATATGTCTGATCGAAGCGAAGCGTCAGCAGGGTGCCGTCCTCCAGCGACGCGCGCGCATCCGCCTGTGGCACACACATGTTCAGCGCGTTGGCCGTCGTCACGAGGTGTAACAACAGTTGTGTGCCACCGCCGGGCCGGAGATAGATGTCGCCCTTGCACTCCCGCGTCTGGTCCAACCACTCGCCGACCTTGGTGCCCGCGGCGCCGGAACCGATGGTGAGACTGAACTTCACCGTGGGCGTACCGGGATAGGTAAGGATGCCCTGCCACGAACCCTGTAGTGCGGACGGCACTCCGTTTCGACCGGTGCCGCCCGATCCCGGCTGCGTGGCCGCGTCGTCCGGTCCGGACGTCACCACCGATGCGCCGATGATCACGGCGACGATCACGGCAAGGCCGCCGGTCAGCCAGTACAAGAGGTTCGGGTGCTTGCCAGACCGGTCGTCCGGGTTCACGAGTGGCCGCCAGGCATGCCCGGGTTCCCCTTTCGTCGCCGGCCGAGGCGGGTCCAGCGTGGCCAGGTGTGTTGCATATCGTCAGTGGCAGGAAGATGTTGCAGGTTGTGGCAGGAATCCGAAGTGGATCACCGACACAGCCGGGATTTCGCCCTTAGCTGTACGACTTGCCATGCCATGACTCAACCGTGACGCTGGGCGCATGGTCGCGTCGGTCGCAGTGTTGTCAGACATCCACGGAGTGTTGCCGGCCCTGGAGGCCGTGCTGTCCGAACCGGAGGTGGCCGCCGCCGAGCGGATCGTCCTCACCGGTGACATCGCATCGGGACCGCAGCCGGTCGAGGTGCTGGATCGCCTGGTCGGCCTCGGTGAGCGCGTGGTGTGGGTGCGCGGCAACGCGGACCGGGAACTGGTCTCCCTCGCGCGCGGCGAGGACATCGAGATCCCCGACGAGATCACCCCGTGGGCGGTCGCGCAGTTGCGGCCCGACCAGGTCGAGTTGCTGGCCGGGCTGCCCTATCCGGTCGTGTTGCCCGTCGACGGCTTCGGGGATGTCCTTTGGTGTCACGGCACACCGAGGGACGACGAGGAGGTCGTCCTGGTGGACACCCGGCTGGAGCGGTGGGCCGATGTGCTCGCGGAGGTCCCCGAGCACATCGGCACCATCGTCTGCGGGCACACCCACATGCCCTTCGTGCGGCTCGCGCACGGCCGCCAGATCGTCAACCCCGGCAGTGTCGGAATGCCCTACGGCAGACCGGGTGCGCACTGGGCGTTGCTGTCCGATGGCGTGGTGTCACTGCGCAGGAGCCTGTTCGACATTGAGGCGGCGTGCGCGAGTGTCCGTGCCGCATCGTCCTATCCTGACGTTGCGGAGTGGGTCGACTACTTCCTGTACGCCAGGGCGACCGACGCCGAGGTCATCGCCGCGTTCGGCCCACGGGACGGTCGAACCGCTTAGTTACCGCCGCCGGACAGCTTCGACGTCAGGTCGGTCACCTGGCCGGCGGGCGGCGGTGAGATCTTCACCGGCACGCCGAAATCGGACAGGATCGCGGTGAACCCGAACGTGATCCGGCCGCCGATGTTCTCCTGCGTGGAGATCTTGCGCAGTCGTCCCGCGTCGTCGATCCAGACCTGCGCCGGCAACGTGTGCGAGCCGAGTTCCCGCTCCAGCGTGTGAATCGCCTGCTGGGCTGTCGTGCTCTGGCCCTCGGCCGCCTTGTCCAGGTTCAGCGTGACGTCGTAGTGCGTCGTCTGGCTGCCGTCCACGGTGTCCGGCCCGACCTTGCCGACGGTGCCGTCGACACCGCGCAGGAAGCCGAGCACAGTGGACGGATCACTCGGCGAGTCGGTCATCAGCTGCTGGAGCGACCCGTCACCCTGGCGGGAGAGCGCGGCCACGTTCAGCGAGATCCACGGCTTTCCGTTGGACAGCCGGGAAACCAGCGCACTGGGCAGCCGCTCGTAGAGCACACCGTTGACGAACCGGGTCTCGCCGCTGCCCTGCCCGCCAGGCAGGGTTTCCGTGAGGTCGGCTGACTGATTGGCGAAACCAATCGTTCCGGTCGAGTCGATCGGCACGTTCTGCTGGCCCGCGCCGATCTCGGTGGTGGTGGCGATCCGTGCGCTGCCCGCCGCCATGGTCTTGTCGAACGCGCCCACGACCGCGGCGGTGTCCGCGGGCGTGCCGGGCTGCGCCGACGGGGTGGGGGCCGGTGTGGTGGCGGGTGTTGTGCTGGGTGCGGTGCTCGGTGCTGTCGTCGAGCTGCTTGCCGTCGGTGAGTTGCCGGTTCCCGCTGCCGATCCGCCGCCCGGCAGGCAGGCGGCAGTGGCCAGACCGGCGGCCGTGACCACCGCGCCAGCGGCGATCCCCGTCACTCGTCGCATGCTGCCCTCCTCGATTCTGGTACCGGACTGTGTGCCCGGCATGCACAAGGAGTTCCCATCGACGGCCCAGGATCCCACCTGAGTGACGGCGGTCACATTGTCGATGACAGGGCTTTGGCGACATGTCCACTGTGGACTGAGAGGGGAACGAATCGTGGTCGCAACATGCCGGCAATCCTGGGGCGTCATCGTGGCTGGGTGAACACCGTGGTGGGCATACCTGCCCGTAACGAAGTAGCCACCATCGCGTCGGTCGCGCTCGCCGCCGACGCCGGTCTGCGACGGACCTGCCCGACCGGCGGTCTGATCGTGCTGGCCGACAACGGAAGCACCGACGGCACCCCGGACGCCTTCCTCGCAGCGGCAACGACCGAGGAGCAACTCGTCGTCCGGTCCGAAGCGCAGGGCTCCGGCAAGGGCACCAACGTCATGGCACTCGTCCGCCTGGCCCTGGAACGGAACGCCGACCGGCTGATCCTGCTGGACGCCGACGTGCGATCCGCCGAACCGGCCTGGATCGACCGGCTGGCCTCGGCGGTCGACTGCGCCGAGCCGACGCTGGCCGTGCCGACCTATCGGCGCAACCGGTACGAGGCCAACACGACCAACCATCTGGCCAGTCCGCTGCTGGCAGCGTTGTTCGGCCGACCGTTGCAACAGCCGATCGGCGGGGAGTTCGCGCTGAACAGGGCGCTGCTGCGGCGGGTGGCGCAATGGCAGCACCCGGCCAGCGCCTGCCTGTACGGCATCGACATCTGGCTGACCGCCAACACGGTCCGCGAGGACCACCACATCGTCGAGGTGCCACTGGGCGTCAAGCTGCACAACTCGCCGTTCCCCAAGATCCTGCACCTGCCGCTCCAGGTGCTGGACTCGCTGTTCCACGTCGCGCTGTGCCTGGACCGGCCGCTGCCTGCCGACCTGGACGTGCCGATGGCGCGCCGGGAGGCCGTGGCGACGGCCGCGGTGCCGCAGGACCCGGCACTCGTGACGCACGTGGCGGCCGCGGTGGCAGGCTACGTGGGCGCCAACGCGGCGGAGGTGTGGCGGTTCTTCCCGTCGGCGCGCGGCCTGCCCGAGGCACCGTGGGGTGCCCGGATCCGGGGTGAGGACTGGCCGCACGTGCTCGCGGACGCCGTCGACGTGCTCGCCACCGGACGGTTCGGCCAGGCCCGCGACCACCTGATCGCCCTGTACGTCAACAGGGTGCTGAGTTTCTGGGACGAGATCGACGGCCTGTCCGGCGTCGAGATCGACGCCCTGCTGGACCGGCAGGTCAGCGATACGGTCAAGGCGGTCGCCGACCGGTCGATCGTGTTCGGCCGGACACCGCTGCCGACCGGTTTCGACCGCGGTCACTGGACCGGCATCGAGTAGGGCCAATCCGCCGCCGATCTGGCAGGGTGGCGGGAGCTGAACCCCATTCGGTATTCGGTGGAAGGAGCTCAACGGTGAGCGAGGTGCAGACGGTCCTCGGGCCGGTAGCGGCGGCCGATCTCGGCAGGACGTTGATGCACGAGCACGTGTTCGTGCTGACCAGCGACATCCAGCAGAACTTCCCCGACGAGTGGGGCGACGAGGACGCCCGCGTCGCCGACGCGGTGGCCAAGCTGGCCGAACTGCCGGAGATCGGCGTGCGGACGATCGTGGACCCGACGGTGATCGGGCTGGGCAGGTACATCCCGCGCATCAAGCGGATCGCCGAGCAGGTGCCCGAGCTGAACATCATCGTGGCGACCGGCGTCTACACCTACACCGACGTGCCGGGTTTCTTCATGCACCGAGGACCTGGGCTCGGCGAGGGCGTGCCGGATCCGATGGTCGACATGTTCGTCGCCGACATCACCACCGGCATCAGCGGCACCGGCGTGCGGGCCGGCCTGCTCAAGTGCGCCATCGACCACGCCGGCCTGACGCCCGGTGTCGAGCGGGTGCTGCGCGCGGTCGGTGAAGCGCACCTGCGGACCGGCGTGCCGATCACCGTGCACACCCATCCCGGCTCGCGGACCGGCCTCGAGGTCAAGCGCGTCCTGCTGGACGAAATCGGTGTCGACCCGCACAAGGTGGTGCTCGGGCACAGCGGCGACACGGACGACGCCGACCACCTGACCGAGTTGGCCGAGGCCGGTTTCCTGCTCGGTATGGACCGTATGGGCATCAACACGGAGCGCACCTTCGAGCAGCGGTGCGACATCGTCGTGGAGATGTGCCGGCGTGGCTTCGCGGAGCGGATGGTCCTGTCGCACGACGCGGCCTGCTACATCGACTGGGTGGACCCGAACGTCAAGCCGCTGCTCACCCAGTGGCACTACCTGCACATCGAGCAGGAGGTGCTGCCCTACCTGCGTGAGCACGGCGTCACCGAGGACCAGATCACCGCGATGCTGGTGGACAACCCGCGCACGTACTTCGAAAAGTGAGCGCCGGCGGCGGGCAGCCGCGCACGGCTGCCCGCCCGCGACACTCCTTGCGCTGCTGGCCGGACAGCGACCGCTAGGACGCCAGCTCTCGCTCGGGCCGTCATCTGCGATCGCACGACCGTGGCCCACATTGAGAAGGGTCGTAGCCGGGCAGATGAGCGCTTCTGGCAAGGCGCTGACGACACCTGTCACGCTGACGGCGCGCAACTTGCGGCGTTCCATGAGTTCCAGGCCGCGAAAGCCGAGCACGAGCAGCAGGCACGTGCGGCCGAACTGGCGGGCGTTCGGGCGAAAGCAGCAAGACTGCGGGCAGACAGGGGACTGTCGACAACAGTCGTGACACCGCGAGGGAACGACACCGTGGCTATCGAAGCGATGGCCACGGCCTTTCAGGTCGCTGATCGACAAGTCGGGGCGGCCACCTCTACCGGTCCGTGCTGACGTACCTGCGGAGCGAGATCAGCCCACGATTGTTCGATCCGACATCAACCGAACACGAAGGCAACGTGTTCGCCGCAGCTGCCTCGCTCACCGAGATCCGGCTGGATGGCCCACGATGGTGGCCAGGACCACTACACTCGTCGTCATTTCGGGCAGGCCTGTCGGTTGGCTGCGGCGTCCCAACAGCCGGCGCTTGTTGCGAACGTCTGCGCCAGCATGAGCCACCTGGCTGGTCAGCTCCGGCGACCCGAAGATGCCATCCGAATTGCTGACGTGGGCCTCCAACACGCCCGCCAGGGTGGTGCCGCCGCTCGGCTCACCGCACGATTGTGCGCAATGAAGGCGCGTGGGCTGGCGATGATGGGGAACACCGCCGAATGCATTGCTGCCCTGGACAGGGCCGAAGTAGTCCTCGTGCGGGTGCGAGACGACAAGCCGGCCAAGTGGGTCAGCCACTTCGACGAAGCGTCGTTGGCCAGTGAGTCAGCGCTGTGTCTGCGCCAGCTCGGCGAGCTGAAGGACGCCGAGCAACAGGCGCGGCGGGTGGTCGAGCTGCGCGTTGGTGACCGGGTGCGCAGCCGTGCCTTCGGGCAGATCACGCTGGCCCGGGTGCTGCTGGACGCCGGCCACATCGAAGAATCAGCCATCGTAGGCCGGCAGGTCTGCGCTGCGGTCGGCTCGCTGACCTCGGCGCGGGTGATCGCCCGGCTTATATCACTCGCAGCAGCGCTCCGACCGCACGCGTCGGTGCCGCTCGTGCGGGACTTTCTCTCCGACTCTGCCGATGTGACGGAACAGAAGTCGGGACGGGATGAAGAAACGGCATGGCCGGTATGACCGACGCCGACGATGCGGTCCGCTTCGCCTATCTGGCAGAAGGCAATGCCAAGCAGGCCCGCAAGCGAGTGTCCGCCGATGTTCTGATCTCGGACGCTGCCGGCCGTGTCCTCCTGGTCGATCCGACCTACAAGCCGGATTGGGACATGCCCGGCGGCATGGTTGAGGGGAACGAGCCGCCCCGCGTGGCCGCCAAGCGCGAGCTACGCGAAGAACTGAACCTGGTGTTGGACGTCGGGCGTTTGTTGTACCTGGAATGGGCACCGCCTCATGGCCCGTGGGACGACACGCTGGTGTTCATCTTCGACGGAGGCACAGTGGACGAGCCCACTATCGCCGCTCTCCGTCCTGCCGACGACGAACTGTCCCAATGGGCGTTTGTTGATGTCGCTTCAGCGCGTGAACACCTCCGCCCCTCCATGTGGGAGCGGTTACGGCAGGCAATGGCTGCCCGAGCCAGTGGCGAGACGATCTACCGGGAGATCTGACCCGAGCGATCTGACGCGAGTGTCAGACGCTCAGCAAAGGAGAAGCCGCAACCATCCGCCGTCGAGCCGGCTAGCGCTGCCGGCACGACTGATGCCGGCCGTGGTCAGGCGGTGGCGGCGTCCACCAGGGTCGCTGCCACCGTCTTCGCGGCTGCCGCCGCGCTCGTGTCCTTGTCCATCCTGGCTGCGATGCCGGCGCCGTCGTAGAGCAGCACCAACTGGCGGGCCAGCAGTTCCGGTTCGGCCGCGCCCGCTTCCCGCGCCAACTCGACGAACAGCTCCCGCACCCAGCCCCGGTACTCGTCGGTGACTTCGAGGATCGGGCTGCCCGGGTTGGCCTCGGCGCTGGCGTTGACGAACGCACAGCCGTGGAAGCCCGGCTGCACGAACGAGTCGCCGAGCACGTCGAACACGCCGAGCAGGCGGTCCCGCGGCGTGTCGTAGGTGGCCAGCCGTGTGGACATGATTGCCCGCCGGACCTCGTGCCGACCCCGGAGGTAGGCCCGGATCAGCCCGTCCTTGCTGCCGAACGTGCTGTAGAGCGTGGCCTTGGCCACTCCGGCGCGCTCGATGACGCGGTCGATGCCGACCGTGTGCACGCCTTCCTCGTAGAACAGCTGGTTGGCCGCGGCCAGCAGGCGCTCCCGCGCTGACGTCCGCTCCGTCACGTTCATGGCCATGGCTTGACAGTACCAGACAGGTCTGTCTAGTGTCGGCTGGGTAGACAGACCTGTCTGGTCGCAGGGTCGCCTCCAGACACCAGTACCGAGAGAACCTGCGAAAGAAGTTCTGATGGCTGCCACATCAACCTTCCCCGCGATGCGCAGGCCCGGCTCGCGGCCCAACCGCCTGCCCGCCGGCGTGGCCTTCTACCTGCAGGCGTCCATCGTGGTGTCCTTCCTGGCCGCGTCTTCTGCGCCGACCCCGCTCTACGCCATCTACCAGGCCCGATGGGGCTTCTCGCCGATCACCACGACGATCGTCTTCGGCGTCTATGCGCTGGCCGTGTTGGCCGCGCTGCTCACCGTCGGGTCGCTGTCCGACCACGTCGGGCGCAGGCCGGTGCTGATCACCGCGATCACCTTGCAGGCGATCGCCATGGTCGTGTTCACCACCGCCGGTGGCGTGCCGGAACTACTGCTGGCCCGCGTCATCCAGGGCCTGGCCACCGGTGCCGCCGTCGGAGCGGTCGGTGCCGGCATGCTGGACCTGAACAAGGCGAAGGGCACGTTCGCCAACGCCGTCGCGCCGCTGCTGGGTACCGCGACCGGTGGCGTGCTGGGCGGCCTGCTGGTGCAGTACCTGCCGGCGCCGCAGCGCCTGGTCTTCCTGGTGCTGCTCGGGATCACCGTGCTGCAGGGCATCGGCGTCAGCCTGATGGCCGAGACGGTGACACCGAAGCCGGGCGCGTTGGCGTCGCTGCGGCCCCGGCTCGGCGTGCCGCAGCAGACCGTCGGCCCGGTCCTGGTCGCCGTCCCCGTGCTGGTGGCGGTGTGGGCCCTGGCCAGTTTCTACGCCTCGATCGGCCCGGCGCTGGTCCGCCAGATCGTCGGCTCCGGTTCCGTCGTGCTCGGTGGGCTCGCGTTGTTCGTGCTGGCGGGCAGCGGCGCCGTCGCCGTCGCGGTGCTGCGGAACGTGGCACCGAGGGCCGTGATGCTGTCCGGCATCCTGGCGCTGGTGGGCGGCGTCGGCATCACCCTGCTCGCCGTCGCCACGTCGTCGGCCGCTGTGTTGTTCATCGGCACCGCCGTCGCGGGCCTCGGCTTCGGCGCCGGCTTCCAGGGCGCGATCCGCACGGTGGTCCCGCTGGCCGCGCCGCACGAGCGGGCCGGACTGCTGGCCACGCTCTACGTGGTGTCCTACCTCGCACTGGGCCTGCCGGCGGTGGTCGCGGGCTTCCTGGTGGTGCACGGCGGCGGCATCCTGCCGACCGCCCGGGAGTACGGCATCGCCGTCATGGTGCTGGCCGCCATCGCGCTGCCCGGCGTGCTGCGGGGCAGGCGTGGCCGGGCGGTGCAGAGCCCGACCGGCCACGCCATGGGTGTTCAGGAACCGAACGCCACCAGCGGGCAGTCCACGATGAAGCCGGACGCACCGAACGCCGTGCCGGACGCGGTTCCGTCGAACCCGGCGACCGTGCCCTTGTCAGCCAGGTTCTGAACCTGACCGAAGTCGGTCTGGCGCACGTTCTGGTGGTCGGCCACCGCTGTGGCCGACCACTGCGTCAGGTGCACGTCCCACAGCGGGCTGTACCGACCCTGGCTCGGGTTCCACGCCAGGACGTTCAACGGGTCCTGGCCGTCCAGGATCGCCGAGTTCAACCCCTGCCGCTGCCCGTTGGCCACACCGGTCTGGCCGTTGGTGAACGCGGCCAGGGACGCACGCGCCGACTTGGTGCTGTCGTCGTTGACCGACGGCGCCGCGTTCAACGCCGGTGCGAACGTGACGTTCTCCAGCGCCGCGGCGACCGGGTCGGACGCGTCGGTCGAGATGTAGTGCACTGCCTTGCCACCCTGGAAACCGCGCGTCTCCTGGTAGGTGACGGTGTGGTCGGCGACGTCGATGCTGACCACCTTGTTGGCCCTGCCGGTCGAGTTCGCGACCTGCGGCGCGTTCTCGACGGTGCCGTCCGGCAGTTGGATCAGCGGGCTGTAGCCCGGGTCGCCCACCGCGGTGGACTGTGCGGCGGCGGGCGGGAAGCCCTGCGGGCCGGGCACGACAACCCGCTGCTGTGCGGCGAAGTTCACCGTCGCCGGGAAGTCGATCGTGCCGTCGGCCGCGACCGACACCTGTTGCACAGCACCGGTACGCGCCGCGTTGGCCAGTTTCTGCGACTTGTTCAGGCCGTTGTGCTGTGCGACGGAACCGCTGTCGGTGTCGGTGACGATGTAGTAGACGGTCCGGCCGTTGCTGGTGCCGACGTGCAGTGGCAGCGTGACGGTGAGGTCGCCGTTCTCGTGCGCGCTGGCGATGAACACCGACGAGCCGCCGTCTGCGGCGGCGGAACCCGCGAATGGCGTCACCGCCACGGCTAACGGAATCAGCAGCACGCCAGTGATTGTGGCGATTCTGGACAAGGACGACATCGCGATGAGCTCCCCTGGTCGGATTGCGGGCCGAAGCGCCACGCACACCATCCGTGTCGGCGTAGCCCGCTGTCTTATCCGAGCGGGCGGTCTTTGCCGCACACCCGTAACGCATACCGGCGGTGACCAGGGTCACGAGGTGGGACGGAGAGGACTAATCTACGATTTTATAAAATCTGACCCCGGAGGACTCGGAGGACTCGGTGACCCTGGTCGACGGGACCGGCGGGCGGGCGACGCCCAGGCTGCGCGCTGTCGTCACCGTGCAGCACGCCACTTTGTCCTGGCTGCGCGACCAGATCGCCACCGGTGTCTTCCGGTCCGGTGACCAGTTGCGGCAGGAAGTGCTGGCCCGCGAGTTCGGCGTCAGCGTGCCCCCGGTCCGCGAGGCGCTGAAGACGCTGGAGGCCGAGGGCCAGGTCGTCTACGCGCCGCACCGCGGCTACTTCGTCGCGACGATGAACTACCGCGAACTGGCCGAGAACTACCGGATCCGCGAACTCCTGGAGACCGAGGCGATCGGCCGCTCGGTACCGATCATCGGCACCGAGGACATCGAGCGGATGGCGGAGGCCATCCACGACATGGAGCGCGCCCACCGGGCCGTCGACGTACCGGCGCTGGCCGGGGCGAACCGCCGCTTCCACTTCACCCTGTTCGACGCGGCCGACATGCCGAGAATGGCCGACATGATCCGGGTGCTGTGGGAGTCCACCGACCGCTACCGGTCCGTGTACTTCTCCACCCGCCAGCACCGGCTGCGGGTCAACGCCGAACACAAGGCGATCCTGGCCGCCGTGCGGGAACACGACGCCACGACGGCCACCATCTTGCTGCGCACCCACCGGGACACCGCACTGCAGGCACTGCGCAGCACCTTCGACGGACCGGGACCGTCCCGCCCGACCGGCTAGCACCAGCGACAGGAGTCGAACACCATGCCGCCAGCCACCCCCTTGGCCAGCGTTGCCGACCTGATCGACGTCGACTCGCTGCTCACCGACGAGGAACGGCTCATCCAGCGCACCGTCCGCGACTTCGTGGCCGACAACGTCCGCCCGCACATCGCGGAGTGGTTCGCGAACGAGGTGTCGCCGAAGGAACTCGCGCCGGAACTCGGCAAGCTCGGTCTGCTCGGCATGCACCTGACCGGCTACGACTGCGCGGGCACCAACGCGGTCAGCTACGGGCTGGCCTGTCTGGAACTGGAGGCGGGCGACAGCGGCCTGCGCAGCTTCGTGTCGGTACAGGGCTCGCTGGCCATGTTCTCGATCTGGCGCTACGGCTCCGAGGAGCAGAAGCAGGAATGGCTGCCCAGGATGGCGGCCGGCACCGCGATCGGCTGCTTCGGGCTGACCGAACCGGATCACGGCTCGAACCCGGCCGGCATGACCACCAGGGCGGTCCGGGACGGCGACGACTGGCTGCTCACCGGCAACAAGATGTGGATCACCAACGGTGGCATCGCCGACATCGCAACCGTGTGGGCAAACACGGAGGACGGCGTCCGGGGCTTCCTGGTGCCTCGCGGCACGCCCGGCTTCTCGACGGTCGACATCCACGGCAAGCTGTCGCTGCGGGCGTCCACCACGTCCGAACTGGTGCTGGACAACGTGCGGCTGCCCGAGTCGGCACGGCTGCCCGGTGCGCAGAGCCTCGGCGCGCCGCTGAGCTGCCTGAACGAGGCCAGGTTCGGCATCATCTTCGGCGCGTTGGGTGCCGCCCGCGACTGCCTCGACACGACGCTGGACTACGCGAAGACCCGCGTCCAGTTCGACCGCCCGATCGCCGGTTTCCAGCTCACCCAGGCGAAACTCGCCGACATGGCCGTCGAGCTGGGCAAGGGCCTGCTGCTGGCCGTGCACCTCGGCCGCCGCAAGGACGCCGAGACGATCCGGCCGGAGCAGATCAGCGTCGGCAAGCTGAACAGCGTCCGCGAGGCCATCGAGATCGCCAGGACGTGCCGCACGATCCTGGGCGCGGCCGGCATCACCACCGAGTACCCGGTGCTGCGGCACGCCAACAACCTGGAGTCCGTGCTCACGTACGAGGGCACCAGCGAGGTCCACCAACTCGCCATCGGCCGCGCCCTCACCGGCATCTCCGCCTACAGCTGATGGCGGGCGAACCGACCGTCGCGCGACGGATCCTGGCGGCCGCTGCCGCTGTCGGCACGCGGCAGGTGTTCGGCCTGCCCGGCGTGCACAACCTGGCGTTCTGGCGGGAGACCGGCCCCGACCTGCCGGAGATCATCGGTGTGCGGCACGAGCAGACCACCGTCTACGCGGCGGACGGCCTGGCCAGGGCCACCGGCGGGCTCGGTGTCGCGCTGACCACCACAGGACCCGGCGTTGCCAACGCCGCCGGCGCGTTCGGCGAGGCTGCCGCGTCCGCGTCGCCGGTGCTGCTG
>DASXYT010000292.1:0-29192 GCA_036502345.1 Pseudonocardiaceae bacterium
GATCTCGGACTCCTCGCGCTTGCGGTCCATCCGGCGGCGCAACACGTCCCACTCGTCGTCGCGGCTCGGGTAGCCGATGTCCAGCCGGAGCAGGAACCGGTCCAGTTGTGCCTCGGGCAGCGGGTAGGTGCCCTCGTACTCGATGGGGTTCGCCGTGGCGAGCACGTGGAACGGCTTCGGCAGCTCGAACGTCCTGCCCTCGACCGTGACCTGGCGTTCCTGCATGGCCTCCAGCAGCGCCGACTGGGTCTTGGGGGTCGTCCTGTTGATCTCGTCGGCGAGCAGCAACCCGGCGAACACCGGGCCCTTGCGGAACACGAACTCCCGGCCGGCCGGGTCGTACAGGAACGAGCCGGTGACGTCGGCCGGCAGCAGGTCCGGTGTGCACTGCAGGCGTTGGAACTGCAGGCCGAGCGCCTGCGCCATGGTGCGCGCGATCAGCGTCTTGCCGAGCCCCGGCACGTCCTCGAACAGCACGTGGCCACCGGCCAGCACGGCCGCCATGGCCAGCCGCAGCGGGCCGGTCCTGCCGACCACGACCGTGCCGACCGAGGCGAGCACGGCGCCGCACTCCTTCGCGACGGTCGCGACCTGCACCATTTCGTCCACAGTGGACTCAGGCGTCGTCACTGTTCCTCCAGTTGTGCCAGCAGGGCCAGCAGTACTCGTGGTTCCGGCAGGGTGGCCGACGGATCGGTGAGCAGCGTGTGCCACCGGGCACCGAGCGCTGTGGCCGCCCGAGGGTCGGTGAGATCGGCCAGGTCGGCCAGTCCGGGCCTGCGGCGCAGGCTGGCCAGGGCGAGCGAGGCAAGGCGGGGCTGCACGCGGCTGCGGTACCGGCCGGGGTCACCTGCCGCGTCCTCGAGTCGGTTGGCCAGCGTGCTCGCGTCCAGGTGCGCCGCTGCCGACGGCGGCTCCGGCGGCGCGCCCCAGGACGGCTCGATGGCCACCGGCGAGGACAGCAGGAGCAGCAGCACACCGGCCAGCGGCAGCGCGATCAGTACCGACCAGTCCACCGGCGTGCCGACCAGCTTGACGAAGGCGAACGTCAGTACTGCCCACGTGGCCAGCGCGGACGCGATCCCCCGTAGCCCGATCACGGCGTGCCCACCTCGACCCGGCCCAGCGTGTCGGCGATCCGGTCCAGGGCGGCGATCGCGGCCTCGGCGTCCGCCTCGGTGACCGAGTCCGGCAGGCCGAACCTGGCCCGCTGGTACAGACCGAGCAGCGTGGCCAGGGCGACCGGGTCGACCTCGTGCTCGGCCAGCACGGCGCTGGTGAACTCGGTCGACGTCTGGTCCGGCCTGCGCTCGGTGCCCGATTCGGCGGCGGCCGACTCCAACGCCAGCCACGCCTCCTGGACCGCGTCCGACGGTGGTCCACCGTCCCGCTGCCGCAGCCGCGCCAACGCGAACCTGGTGCCCCGCAACAGAGTCAGCCCGGCCACACCGGAGCCGCCGACGGCCTGCTCGCCGCGATCCGGCAGCGGGTCGAGACGCAACCTGCGCCTGCGCCGCAACCGCAGTGAGGACAACAGCACCAGCACCATCAACAGGCCGAACAGGAACGCGAGCAGCGCCAGGACGATGCCGGTGCTCAGCCCGATACCCAGTGCGGGGTTCAACGCCCTCGGCGCCTTGGGCAGCGTGACGTGCCGCGTCACCGCGTTCGGCGTGGTCGTCGGCAGGTTGCCCAGTACGAGCCCGCCATGGTTCGGCACGGCGGTCCGACCCTTGGCCGCCACGACGGCCACCAGCAGCAACACGGCGAGTGACAGCAGCAGCGGCAGCTTGGCCCGCACGGCTGACCCCCTCGCCGCCTCACCGCCACCCTGGCCGGGGGCGTCCCAGTTGGCAGGATGCCCCATCCGACCCGCCCTGGGGCCGGATACCGCTCGGATTGATACCCGGGCTCAGACCGGCATGGCCGCGACAGCCCGGTCCAACACGGCCAACTGGGCGGTCAACGCCGCTCGGGCGTCGGTGTAACTCGTCACCGTGTCACCGACCACCGGACCCTCGGCGTCCGGCAACAACGGCGTGAGCTGGGTCAATGCGGCCGTCAACCGGTCGCACGCTGTCTGGACGGACTTCCTGGCCGCCTCGACGGCCTCGATCGCGGCTTTCGTCTGTTCGGCTACCTCGACGCCGGCCACCGGCTACCCCCTAGGGCGAGACAAGCGGCCAGAGTAACGCGAATGGGTGGACTCGGCTACCACCTGTGATCATGATCGAGAGAGGCCGGCCAGGTCCTTCGCCGTCGTGAACACGTCGGTCAGCATCGTGGGCGTGAGCCGGCCGGTGAACGTGTTGTGCGGGCTCACGTGGTAGCAGCCGAGCAGGTGCAGGTCGGTGGGTCCTGGCAGGACGACGTGCGCGCCGTGCCCGAATGTCGGCCGTGGCCTGGGCACCGTCCAACCCGCCCCGGCCAGCGTCGGCAGCAGCGCCTGCCAGCCGAACGCGCCGAGCACCACGATCACCCGCAGCGTCGGCGCCAACAGGGTGAGCTCGCGGACCAGCCAGGCACGGCAGGTGTCCCGCTCGGCAGGGCTCGGCTTGTTCTCCGGTGGCGCACACCGCACGGGGGACACCATCCGGGTGCCGTACAACTGCATGCCGTCACCGATCGCCGTCGAGTCCGGTTGGGACGCCAGGCCGACGGCATGCAGCGCGGCGAACAGCACGTCGCCGGAGCGGTCCCCGGTGAACATCCGGCCGGTCCGGTTCCCGCCGTGCGCCGCCGGTGCCAGACCCACCACGGCCAACCGCGCGTCGGCCGGTCCGAAGCCGGGTACCGGCCTGCCCCAGTAGTCCTGGTCGATGTAGGCGGCCCGCTTGTCCCGCGCGGCGAGTTCCCGCCACGCGACCAACCGGGGACAGGCGCGACAGTCGACCACCCGTCGATCAAGTTCGGCGATGTCGGGAGCAGAGGCGGCAAGCGGACGCGGATCCGTCACGTCAACACCATAGGGTGTTGCCATGAGCGGCGTTGACGGGAAAACAGAGAACGAGGCGGCTGCGCACAACCAGGCGGACAACCGGCCGGAACCCACCGACGACCTGGTCAGCACGACCCACGAGGTGACGGCGGGCCAGCGGACGCTGCGCTACACGACCACCACGGGCCGGGTCGTGCTGCGCAAGGAGATGCACACCGACGGGACGTTCGACGGCCACCTGCCCAAGGCGGAGGTGTTCGTCACCGCATACACGCTGGAAGGTGCCGACCCGACCACCCGGCCGATCACGTTCGCGTTCAACGGCGGCCCCGGCTCGTCCAGTGTGTGGCTGCACCTGGGACTGCTCGGCCCGCGCAGGGTCGTCTCCGGTGACGTCGACGACCGCACGCCACCGCCGTATGCGTTGGTGGACAACGAAGAAACCCTGCTGACGCACTCGGACCTGGTGTTCATCGATCCGGTGTCCACCGGTTACTCACGGGCGCTGAAGGGCGAGAAGCCTGCCGACTACCACGGTTACACCGGTGACATCGAGGCCGTCGGCGAGATGATCCGGCTGTGGACCTCCCGCAACGGGCGGTGGATGTCGCCGAAGTTCCTGGCCGGTGAGTCATATGGCACGCTGCGCGCCGCCGGGCTGTCCGCGTACCTGCAGGAGCGCTACGGCATGTACCTCAACGGTGTCATGCTGATCTCGTCCGTGCTGGACATGGGCACCATCGACTTCACCGAGGGCAACGACCAGCCCTACGTGTTCTACCTGCCCACCTACGCCGCTGTCGCGCACTACCACGGCAAGCACGGCGACCGGCCGCTGGCCGACGTGCTCGCGGAGGCCGAGGAGTTCGCCGAGCGCGACTACCCGTGGGCGCTGGCCAGGGGCAACCGGCTCACCGACGAGCAGCGCGCGGACGCCGTGGCCCGGCTCGCCGCGCTGACCGGCCTGTCCCCCGAGTATGTGGACAGCGTCGACCTGCGGCCCGAGCACGTCCGGTTCTTCACCGAACTCCTGCGGGACCGCCGTCAGGTGGTCGGCAGGCTGGACGCCAGGTTCACCGGCTGGGACCCGGACTACGGCCGGGAGCAGTTCGCCGAGGACGCCTCGTACTCGGTGATCCTCGGCCCGTACACCGCGGCGTTCAACCACTACGTGCGCGCGGAACTGGAGTATGCCAACGATCTGCCGTACGAGATCCTGACCGGCAGGGTGCAACCCTGGTCGTACAAGGAGTTCGAGGGCGCTTCGGTCACGGTGGCAGGCAAGCTGTCGTCCGCGATGCGGGCCAACCCGGCGCTGAAGGTGTACGTCGCCTGCGGCTACCACGACGGCGCGACGCCCTACTACGCGGCCGAACATGTGTTGGCGCACCTGGCGATTCCGGCCACGCTGCGGGACAACATCAACGTCGAGTACTACCCGGCAGGCCACATGATGTACGTGCACGAGCCGAGCAGGGTGGCGCAGTCCACGCACCTCGCCGAGTTCGTCGAGCGCAGCAGCTAGGCCAGTGACAGGGCGATGCCGTCCAGGATGTCGTGCTCGCTGACCACCAGGTCAGCGATGCCGGCCCTGGCGGCCACCTGTCGGGCCACCGTGCGGGTGACGATCGCGCCGCCCGCGATCACGTCCACCCGGCCCGGATGCATGGATCCGATGGCGGCCCGGTCGGCCCGCGTCATGCCGACCAGGCTCGCCGTGGTCTCCTCGATGGCGGCCATCGGCAGCCGGGACAGGTGCAGCACGTCGGAGTCGTACTCGGGCAGTCCCATGTGCACGGCGGACAGCGTGGTCACCGTGCCGGCGACACCGATGAACGTCCTCGCCTGCTCGATCGGTACGGCGGCGAACGCGTCGGCCAGCACGTCGGACGCCATCGCCACGGCCTGCTCGACCTCGGCGGCGGTGGGCGGGTCGGAGTGCAGGCACCGCTCGGTCACCCGCACGCAGCCCACGTTCACCGACCTGGCGGCGACCACATCGGCCTTCTTGCCGTCCCACGTGCCGAGCACGAGTTCGGTCGACCCGCCGCCGACGTCCATCACCAGGAACGGCCCGTCCTCGGGGTCCAGGTCGCCGACGGCACCGGCGAACGACAGCCGGGCCTCGTCGTCACCGCTGATCACCTCGGCCGGCACGCCGAGCACCTCGGCGGTCATCGCGAAGAACTCGTCCCGGTTGCCTGCGTCCCTGGTCGCCGACGTGGCGACCATGCGGGCCCGCTCGACACCCTTGCGAGTCGCGACGGCCGCGTAGTCCACCAGGGCCGCCCTCGTCCTGGCCAGCGCATCCGGCGCCAGCATGCCGGTCGCGTCGACCCCCTGGCCGAGCCGAACGATCCGCATCTCGCGGTGCACGTCACGCAGCCAGGACGACCCGTCGTCCCGGACGGTCACGTCGGCCACCAGCAGGCGGATCGAGTTCGTTCCACAGTCGATGGCGGCAACGCGGGCCATCCACCCTCCTCAGCACGGCAGCACGACCACCCAAGATTACGAGGTGGCGTCGGCAGTCGCGTCAGCAGCGGCCGAGTCGGCAGCGTTGGTGGTCGTGGTCGGCGGAGTGGGCGTGGTCGTGCACGTCGGCGGTGCCGGCGTGGTGGTGGGCGTGTCGGTCGGCGGCGGCGGCGTGGTGGTGTCCGTCGGGCACGGCGGCAACGGCGTCGTGGTGGTCGTGGTCGGCGGCGCCGTGGTCGGGTTCAGCGTGAACGTCTGGCTCGGCGTGCCGGTACCGGTGGTCGGGCTGGGGCCGAGCGTCGAGGTGCCGGGCCCGGGGGTCGTCGTCGGGGTGCCGGTACCGGTGCCAGTGCCCGTGGGCTTCTTGCCGGGCGCGGTGCCCGTCGTCTTGCTGGGACCGTCGCCGACCTGGGTGACGCCATCGCCACCCTGCGGGAGCACCGGCTTCGTGCCGAAGCGCTGCGGGCCCTGCGGCACCACCGAGGTCTCCGGCAGCGGCGTCACACCGTTGCGGTAGGCGTTGGCCCAGACCAGCACGATCTGCACGTAGCTGTCCGAGTGGTTGTAACTGAAGACCGCCGCGGCCTGCTGGGCCGGCTGCGACAGGTCCCTGCCGTCGGCGCAGAGGTACCGGCCCGCGGCCAGCGCGGCGTCGTACACGTTGTTCGGGTTGCCGCCGTTGCCCCACTCCAGCCAGGTGGAGGGCAGGAACTGCATCGGCCCGACAGCGCGCTGCCACACCGGGTCGCCGGTCCACTCGCCACCGTTGATGGCGGGCAGTGCGGCGAAACCGTTGCCGCCGTTCAGTTCCGGGCCGAGGATCGGGCGCAGCGTCGTGCCGTTCGTGTCCACTTCGCCGTTCTCGGCCTGACTGGACTCGATCTTGCCGATGCCGGCGAGCAGCCACCACGGCAGGTGGCAGCCGGGCTCGGACACGCCGAGCACGTTCTGGGCGTGCAGGTAGGCATCCAGCACGACGCCGGGGATGCCGAGCGGGCCACGAGGCAGGTTGGCGATCTGGCCGCCGTTCGAACCCGTGCTCAGCGCTGTCTGGTTGCCCGCGTTGTGCACCAGTTGGGGGGACAGTGTCGTGTCGTGGGGGGTGGCACCGGTCGCGCCGAGCGCCGCGGGCACCGAGGCGTCACCTTCCGGAGTACCGGGCCGCGGCGTGTTCAGCGGGCCCTGGTCGGCGGTGTTCACGATGTTCACGGCAACGTCAGCGGACAGTGCGGCGGGAAGGGTCACCAGTGCGCTGGCCAGGATCGCCATGGTCCGACGTCGTCGACGGCTGCCCGGTTGCCTCTTGCCGGCCTGCCGCCTCTTGGTCGGTCCCACCACGAAACCACCTTCCTCGTCCGGTCTCCGGGCTCCCCAGCTTGCCCTCTCATCCCTCCAATGTCATGCCATCGGGGGGCTTGGACCACAAATGGCTAACTGTTGCTCACCCTTACGCAGCAGTTCGTGCCATCAGTTTGCCTACCGAGCAACAAAGGTGGACGAAACGTTCATCTGTTAACTGACCGTGGTCGTTACGCATTCACCGGTCGGCCACGACTCACGCACCAGGGCCAGCGTCTCGTCACCGAGGGGGTTCACGCCCGGACCGGCGGCCAGCGAGTGGGCGAGCAGGGCATGCAGACATTTCACGCGTTCCGGCATGCCACCGGCGGTCACCTGGGTGCCCAACGGCTCCAGCGCGTCCCGCTCGGCGAGGTATGTCTCGTGGGCTGTCTGGTAGGCGTGCGCGAGGTCGGGATCGTCGGCAAGGCGGGCGGTCATCTCCCGCATCACGCCTGCCGCTTCCAGCGTGCTGACCAGCGAGGACAGCCGTGGGCAGGTCAGGTAGTAGAGGGTGGGGAACGGGGTGCCGTCGGGCAGCCTCGGGCTGGTGGCCACGACGGCCGGATGCCCGCTCGGGCACCGCGCCGCGACGCCGAGCATGCCGCGCGGCGTACGGCCCAGCTGGGCGGCCACGGCGGCGAGATCGGCCTCGGTGAGCGGCGGGTAGGCGGCGATCATGCTGAGAGCTCCATGGCGGGCGGGTTGGCGGCGATCATGCCGGCAGCTTCCCACCGGCTTCGCGATCCCGCTCGCGGCCTGCGGCGATCATCCCGGTGTGCTCACGATCGAGTTCCACAGGGTCTGATACCAGCTGGTGGTCGGCTGCTTCTTGGTGCCGTGGGTGGCGGGCGCCTGGGTGCTGCCGGGCAGTTGCACCACGTACGGCGTCTCCCCCGGCATCACGAAGTGCAGCCGGGTCCTGGCCTCGGCCTCCACCTGCGCCGGGTCGGACAGCTGCTGCTCCCGCTTCTGCAACTGGCTCTGCTGCGCCCGCAGCACCTGCTGCTGCTGCAACTGGGCCTGTAGGTCGTCACGCTGCGACAGGTAGGTGTGCAGCGGCACCGCGATGCTCAGCGCCAACCCGCAGACGACCAGCGCGAGCAGCGCGGCCCGCCGGGTGGTGAGCTTGCCGAGCACCGGCCCGAGCACCCTGCCGACCAGCGCGCGCCGCACCGGGCGGGGGGCGCCGCGACCCCTGGCGGCCCTGCGCACGGCGACGTACTCGTCAGCCGTCTCGTCGGAGGGCTCCGGCTCACCACCGGAGGCGATCAGCCGGTCCGCGGGCCTGCGGATGCGGTCGGTGCGACGGCTCGGCGAACCGCCGGAGGGTTCCCCCCGGCGGCGGCGCCGCTCCTGCTCCCGACCTGTCATCGGTGTGTGTCAGTCCTCCGTCGAGTACCGGGGAAATGCCAGGTCACCGGCGTACCGGGCAGCATCGCCCAGGGCCTCCTCGATACGCAGCAGCTGGTTGTACTTGGCCACCCGCTCGCTGCGGGCCGGGGCACCGGTCTTGATCTGGCCTGCGCCGGTGGCGACGACCAGGTCGGCGATCGTGGTGTCCTCGGTCTCACCCGAACGATGGCTGATCATGCAACGGTAGCCGCAGGTGTGCGCGAGGGTGACCGCGTCCAGCGTTTCGGACAGCGTGCCGATCTGGTTGACCTTGACCAGCAGCGCGTTCGCGGCCCGGCGGGCGATGCCCTCCTCCAGCCGCTCCGGGTTGGTGACGAACAGGTCGTCGCCGACCACCTGCACGCGCTCGCCGAGGGCGTTGGTCAGCTGCACCCAGCCGTCCCAGTCGTCCTCGGCCAGCGGGTCCTCGATCGACACCAGCGGGTAGG
The DNA here is from genome assembly GCA_036502345.1 of Pseudonocardiaceae bacterium. Lineage (GTDB taxonomy): Bacteria > Actinomycetota > Actinomycetes > Mycobacteriales > Pseudonocardiaceae > DATEPR01. The sequence goes on from DASXYT010000292.1 coordinate 8,596, forward strand.
CGTCCACCAGTTCGCTGTAGTAGGAGGTGAGCTGCTCGGCGCTGCGCTTGGTGCCCTCGAACGTGTAGGCGCCGTCGGAGTAGAACTCGGTCGCCGCCACGTCCAGGGCCAGCGCGACATCGCGGCCCAACTGGTAGCCGGCCTTCTCGATGGCGACGGCGATCAGGTCCAGCGCCTCGCGGTTGCTGGACAGGCTGGGCGCGAAACCGCCCTCGTCGCCGAGACCCGTGCCCAGGCCCTTCGACTTCAGCACCGACTTCAGCGAGTGGTACACCTCGGCGCCCCAGCGCAGGGCCTCACGGAAGGTGTCCGCGCCGATCGGCGCGATCATGAACTCCTGGATGTCCACGTCGGTGTCGGCGTGCGCACCGCCGTTGAGGATGTTCAGCATCGGCACCGGCAGCACGTGCGCGTTCGGGCCACCGAGGTAGCGGAACAGCTCAAGGCCGGAGGACTCGGCAGCGGCCTTGGCCACCGCGAGCGAGACGCCGAGGATGGCGTTCGCGCCCAGCCGGGACTTGTCCGGGGTGCCGTCCAGATCGACCAGCTTCTGGTCCACGATCCGCTGGTCGACGGCTTCGGTGCCGGCCAGTTCGGGGCCGATCTCGTCGAGTACCGCGTTGACGGCCTTCTCCACGCCCTTGCCGCCGAACCGCTTGGGGTCACCGTCCCGCAGTTCCACCGCTTCGTGCTCGCCGGTCGACGCGCCGGAGGGCACAGCGGCCCGTGCCAGCGTGCCGTCGTCCAGCGCCACCTCGACCTCCACGGTCGGGTTCCCCCGCGAGTCCAGGATCTCTCGCGCCCCGACCTGCTCGATGACCGCCACCTGCGCTCCTCGTCAACCTTGTGTCATGTCTTGTTCGTGTCGGCCACGAGCCTAGCCGGAACCAGGGGTCACCCGGCGGCGGCTCGGGGACGAATCCCCCCGGCTGACCACGATTCAGATGGTCACGCCGAGCCTGGGTGACGCCGGCCACCCCTGGTTCACCATACGATCACCATCCGGACGGCGGTCGAGGAACACGCCGCAGGCAAGTAGCGTTGTGCGGACCATGACTGACGGCACTTTTGAATCGTTCCGCCGGGCGGAGACGCTGCTGTCCCAGCGTCGGCCGCTGGAGGCGCTACGCGAGTTGGCGGCCGTCGTCGAAGCGGCCCCCGACACGCCCAGCGTGCATCTGCTCGCCGGGCGCGCTTATCTGGGTTCCGCGCAGCTGAACAGGGCCGAGCGTGCCTTTCTGCGGGTGCTGGAGCTCGACCCGTCCGACCACTACGCACACTTCGCGCTGGGCAGGACGTTGCAGCGGCAGGGCAGGCTGACCGAGGCCAAGACCCAGTTGAAGCTGGCCGCCGCGATGAACCCGCTGCCGGAGTACCAGGAAGCACTCGGCGAGGTGAGTGCTCGACTGGCCGTCCGAGCCAGTCGTGCCGAGGGCGAGAACGCGGATTAGCCCAAGTAACAACTAGCGCTGCGCGGTGCTCGCCTTGGCGTAAGCATCCGCAGCACTGAACACGGCTCGCCCGTAGGTCACCGAGTTGTTGTAGTGGAACGCTGCCCGCCACCAGTGGGCCGGGACAGCCAGGTTGCCCGAGGTGCACAGGTAGGTGGCCGCCGTCAGCGCGGCGTCGTCGATGTTCTGCGGGTCCGGCGCGTGACCGTCACCGCTGGCCCGCTCCCCTTCCGCCAGCCACCGGGACGGCAGGAACTGCATCGGCCCGACGGCGTGGTCCCACACCGTGTCGCCGTCCAGCCTCCCGTGGTCGGTGTCGTGGATGCCCTGCACGCCGGGCGAACCGTCCAGCGTCGGCCCGATGATCGGGAACGCCTCGGTGCCGTCGGCGTTGATCGAGTCGCCGTGGTGCTGGCCGTGGTCGGACTCGATCCGGCCGACGCCGGCCAGCGTGGCCCACGTCAGGTGACACGACGGGTCCCGCTTCGCGGTGATCGCCGCCGCGTTGACATAGGCCTGGAGCGCACGCTGTGGGATGTCGGTGTGCGAGGACACGCGGTCCAGCCAACGCGCCCTCGGGTCGTTCGGCCCCGGCCTGGCCGCCGGCACCGCCGACGGGACGGCCGGGATCGCGCTGCCGGACGCCACGTCCAGTTCCGGGATGGTGAACAGCGGCTCGACCGGACCCTCGGACCTGGCCAGCGTGCCCAGCGGGCCGTTGCGCAGCCACACCCCGAACACCACGATCAGCGCGCTCACGACCACCAGCACCAGCAGTACGTACGGCCACCTGCGCCTGCGCCTGGGCGGCGGGAGGCTGGGCATCGTGGAGGTCGTCATGGGGCCTGACACGTCGCCAAGGCTACGGGTTATCGTGTTCGACCTCGGTGATCAGGCCTTTCGTGCCACCCGTAGCTCGGTCAGGTACCGCTTGGTGATCCGGCCGCCGTACCTGCCGTCGATCAACTGCCCGATGGAGCGCAACAGGCCCTCACCGGCCGGCTGCGACATGGCCAGCGTCGGCGAGTAGGTGCGCAGCAGGTCGAGGTAGTCGGCGGTGTCGTACTCGGCGCTCCACTCGTAGCGGCGGAACACCGGCCGCTGGTAGTTGTCGCCCAGCGCGGTGTCGAACGGCACCTGGGCGGCCAGCAACCTGATCCCGTCGGCCGGGGTCGTGGTCGGGTCGAACCGGCGGTAGCAGGCCTGGACGTCGACGAAGAAGTCCTCCGTGCCACCGACGATGTGGTGTGTGGCGACGGTGGCCAGCACACCGCCGGGCGCGAGCAGGTCCGCGGTGCGGGCGAAGCGGGTGGCCGGGTCGAGCCAGTGGAACGCGGTGGCGGAGAAGACCACGTCGAAGCCGGTCTCGTCGGGCATCCACCGGTCGAAGTCGGCCACGACGACCCTGGCATCCGAGTAGCCTGCGAGCCGTTTCGCCGCGAGTTCGGCCATTCGAGTACCGATGTCGACGGCCAGCAGGTGCCAACCGCGCTCGGCGACGGCGATGCTGGCCTGCCCTGTGCCACAACCGATCTCCAGCACCGTGGCACCCGGCCGGAGCCCCGCGATGTCGGCCAGATCGTCGAACAGCGCGGCCGGATAGCCGGGCCGGATCCGGTCGTACAGGTCGGCGACCCGGTCGAACGCGGCCCTCCTGGTCACCCGCCGATCGGTCACCGGGGCCAGAACCGGCGCCACGCGTCGGCATCCATCGTCAACGGGTCGACGCCGGCATCCCGTGCGTTGCGCTCGGCCGTCCGCAGGTCGCCTGCGAACCGACGGCCGGCGGCACGCAGTTCACCTTCCGGGTCGACACCGGTCAGCTTGATCGCGGCGGCCAGCGCGAACAACGCGTCGCCGTCGTCGTTTCCCTTACCGGGCAACAGATCCAGCGGCAGGCCGGCCCGGGTCGCCCTGGAGGTCAGCTTGGCGGCCAGGCTGACGGCGGGCTGGCCGAACGCCACACCGTCCACACTGGACTGGCGCTGCTTCTCGGCCTGCTTCAGCTCCTCCCAGCGGTGCTGCTGGGAAACCGCGTCCCGGACCGCCGGGTCACCGCCCGCGAACACGTGCGGGTGCCGGCCGACCAGCTTGCCGACCAGGTCCCCTGCCACCTCGTCCACGGTGAACGGGTCGACGGCGTCCTCGGCTGCCACCCTGGCGTGGAACAGCACCTGCAGCAGCACGTCGCCCAGTTCCTCGCGCAGCGCCGCCCGGTCGCCGTCCTCGATCGCCTCCAGCAGTTCGAAGGTCTCCTCGACCAGGTACTGGCGCAGCGACTCGTGCGTCTGCTCCGCGTCCCACGGGCAGCCGCCCGGCGACCGGAGCCGATCCATCACGGCGACGGCGGACAACAGTTCCGTCCCGGCAGGCGGCGCAGTGGCCACCACCGGCGCACCGGCGGCCAGCAACGCGGCCGCCGACGGCTCCGTCGGTTCGGTCGCGATCACCACGACGGCTCGATCGAAGGTCAACTCAGCGGGTGCCGGCGAGAGGGACAGTGCCTTCGCCAGGTCCAACGGCAGGTCATTACCGGCGTACACGTCGTCGGCAGCGCGCAGCACTGCCAGCGCGGCGGCCGGCAGTACAGCGCCGAGCCGCTCGTCCACCAGCACGACCGCGCTACCCATCGCGGCCGACCCGGTCATGGCTTGTGCTGGACCGGGATCTCCAGGCCGACGGTCTGGGTCGCGCTCGGCACGACCTCCATACCGACCTGGTCCCACACGCCGTAGCGCGGGCTGACCCGCACACCCACCGAGTTGGCGTCCGGCTGCATCAGGCTGATGCCGATCTGTTCCAGCGTCGACAGGTCCGCGTTGTCAGCGGGCGAGGCACCCACCGGCACGCTGCTGTTGTTGACGGTGCGCGACTTGATCAGCGCGACGATCCAGGTGCCGCTGGAGGCGGGCTCCGGCTCGAAGGCGACCACCGTGTTGGCGGGCGTGCCGAACACCGGGCCGTCGTTCTCGGTCGGCGCCTGGGTGCCCTGCGACTGTGCCTGCTGCTGTGCCTGCTCGACACCCTGCAGGTAGGACGACACGGAGAACGTCGCCGTGGTCTGGCCGCCGGCCTGCGCGCCCTGTGCCTGCGCGGCCTTGTTCGCCGTGGCCACCATGGCGGCCAGCCCGTTGGGGTTCGCCGCGAGTTGGTGCGCCTTCGCCGTCGCGTCCTGCCGGCTGGTGGCGACCACGTAGCCGAAGTTCACCGACAGCGTGTCAGCGAACTTGCGGGCCAGCGACACCTCCAACAGCACGTCCTTGACCACGCTGCGCACGTCGTTCGGGTTGACCTCCAGCGCGCCCGCGAGCTTGGCGGCGCCGCCGGACTGGGTGATCAACTGGTCCACCTGCTGGTCGGTCACGGCGAGCTTGTTCTGCACCGCCGCCCTGGTGACCAGGTCGTGCAGCACGTGAGTGGTCACGATGCCGCGGGTGGCCTGATCCAGCTTGCCCTGCTTCTGGGCCTGTTGGACGGTGGGCGAGCTGGCCAGCAGGTCGTTGAGTTCCTTCTGGACCTGGTTCACCGACACCGAGGTGTTGCCCACGATCAGTGCGGATCCGACCTGACTCGGCCCGGATCCACATGCGGAGAGCAACAAAGCGGCGGCGGCCAGACCCACGAGTACCCCGACCGGGCGGCGAATGACGAGTGTCACAGTCACCTACCCTCTCACACCCGGTCCCGCCGACATCCCGGACCTAGCGTGATGTGACCGACAACCGCTTCAGTCGGCGTAGGGCGGACCGAGCCGTTCGGCCAGTCGGACCGCCAACTGCTCCGGTGTCAGCACAGGGCCGAAGTACGGACCACTCGCCGCCCGCGCGCCGACCGACCGCCACCAGCCTGCCTCGGCCGCGGTGCGCAGCCCAGGCACGACCACGTGGATGCCGACCTCACCGAGACCACGGACCAGTGCGCCGCCGGCACGGGCCAGCCGCGACTCGGGGCCGGCAGAAGCCACCGCGGCCACCAGCGATTCGGCCAACTGCACAGTGGTGATCGGCCATTCGTCCAGCAGCATCGACTCGACCGGTGCCACACCGGCGTCGCCGAGCAGGATCCGCACGCCCATGCCGGCCAGCACACCGACGTTGTCCCGCGCCTCGCCGTGCCCGTCGGCGACCGCGTCCAGCGGCACGCCAAGACACAGCGCGGTGGGCCGGATACCGGTCCTGTCGACGGCGGCGCCGACTGTCGCGACCAGGTCCGGATCGGCGATCTGACTACGGGTCAGGGCGAGGCCGACCAGTGGCGTGCGGTCGCCGAACCGGGACCACCAAGCCCTGATCTGGTCGCACGACTCCCCGATCAGCCAGCCCGCGAACGACACCGACGCACCCGTCATCTCGGCCAGTGCCAGGCATTCCGGGTGTTCGATGCGACCGTGCTCGGGGTGGTCCCAGGTGGCGCGCACCGAGATTCCGGTGCAGGTGCCGTCGTCGAACGCGTACCAGGGCTGCCAACTCGTGGCCAGCTCGCCGAACTCCAGCGCACCGGACATCGTGGCCGCGAGGGTGGCGCGCCGCCGGTTCACCGCGTCCCGGTCCCGGTCGTACTCGGCCCACTGCCGCTTGCCGGTGGTCTGTGCGTGCCGCAGCGCGACATCGGCCCTGCGCAGCAGTTCGAACGGCTCGATCCGGCCGACGGGGCCGTGTGCCACACCGATGCTGGCGGACAGCCCGACACCGCCGTCCGGCACGTGCACCGGCTCGGCCAGTTCGACGTTGATCTGGTTCACCGTCTCCATCACGTCGCCGGGAGTGCACCCGGTGGCGAACAGCACGGCGAACTCGTCACCGGTCAGCCGGGCGACCAGCGCCCGCCTGCCGGCGAACAGGGTCTCCAGCCTGCGGGCCACCACGGTCAGCAGCATGTCGCCGTGCTCGGGGCCGAGGCCGTGGTTGATCGCGCCGAAGCCGTCCAGGTCGAGTTGGAACAGCGTGACCTGCTCGCCTGCCAACTGCCCGGCCAGCAGGCTCTGCAACTGGGACAACAGGTACTGCCGGTTGGGCAGGCCGGTGAGCACGTCGTGCAGGGTCTGGTGGCTGGTCAGGTCCTGCAGCAGGTGCAGGTCGCTGACGTTCTCCACCATCGTCAGGTGCAGCGTCGGCAACTCGTCGACATCGCGCAGCACCGACACGGCGAGATGCACCCAGACCAGTTGGCCGTCGGCGCGGACCAGCCGCCTGCGACGGCGCAGCGGCCGGCCACCGAGCCCGGACAGTTCGTGGTAGTCGGTGCGCAGGTCGACGGCGTCCTGCGGGTGGAAGAACTCCTCGATGCTGCGGCCGGTCAGTTCACCGGCGTCCAGGCCGAGGATCTCCGCCAGCGCCGGGTTGACCTGGGCCAGTTTGCCGCCCGAGTCGCTGATCGCGATGCCGACGCCGGATCGGACGAACACCTCGCGGAACCAGGCCTCGCTGCGCTTCAACCGGCGCTCCACCTCACCGGTGGCGCGCTGGAGCGCGACCTTGACCTCTTCCTGCTGGTCGAACAGCCAGTCGCGGAGTGCCGAGGCGTAGCCGGCGCCGAACGCGCCGAGCATGGTGAACGCGCGGTCCAGCGGGTCGGGCAGGCCGTCCGCCTCGGCGATCGCCAGCAGGCCGTTGCCCAGCACCCGCATGCTGCCGCGCAGGCTCTCCGGGTCGGTGAAGCGGGTGCCGACGACAGCGCCGCCTGCCTGGTAGCCGACCTGCTCGTGCACCGGGTCGGCGGCCATGCCGTCGCCCATCGTGTCCACCAGTGAGGTGATGACCCGTTCGAACTCGGGATGCGGCAGCGGTGTGAACCCGGTGGGCGCGAGCGCCCGCAGCCATGCGGTCACCAGCTCCGACCGTGCTGACGGTCGGAGCGGGTCGGACTCAGCGCTCATCTGGTGTGCACAATCAGCGGTCGGAATCCCTTACCGTGTCTGGCCAATCCGGGACGGTCCGGACTTTCGCCTTGGCACGCCGGCATGTTTGCCGCAGTCACCGCGCTCCTCGGTTCTGGATCGCTCACTTCCGGCCTCATGGAGGGTAGTGCGCGAGACCGGACAGCCACAGATGCATCCACTCGTCGGACCAACCATCCACCCATCCGGAGTACGAACGGGCCCATCGGAACACATTCCGTGACTAACCGTCAACCGACTGTCGCCGGTACACCCACCAGTGACTCGAGGAACTTCGCAGCCCAGTCCAGCAGTTCCCGGTCCCGCAGCGGCGGAGCGCCGAGCCGACCACCGGCCGGTCCCTCCGTCGGCCGAGGCACCGAAACGGTGTTCGCCACCGGCTTGTACAGCGCTTTCGGGTACAACCTGTGCAGCCGCACCAATTGGGAGTCGCGCAGCGGCAGCGGTGCGAACCGGAGGTTGCCGCCCTGGGTAGCCACCTCGGTGACGCCGTGCGTTCGGCACACCTGTCGGAACGCGGCAACGGCCAACAGGTTCTCCACCGGGGTCGGCGTGGACCCGTAACGGTCGACCAGTTCGTCACGCACGGCGTCCAACCCGGCCGTGTCGCCTGCGGCCGCGATCTTCCGGTACGCCTCGAGGCGGAGCCGCTCACCGGGCACGTAGTCGTGCGGGATGTGCGCGTCCACCGGCAGGTCCACCCGCACGTCGGCCAGGTCGTCGTCGCCGTCCACCCCGTCGGCGCCCGCGTGCTTGCGGAACGCCTCGACGGCCTCGCCGACCAGCCGGACGTACAGGTCGAAGCCGACGCCCGCGATGTGACCGGACTGCTCGGCGCCCAGGATGTTGCCGGCGCCCCGGATCTCCAGGTCCTTCATGGCCACCGCCATACCGGCGCCCAGTTCGGTGTTCTGCGCGATCGTGGCCAGCCGGTCGTGTGCCGTCTCGGTCAGCGGCGTCTCCTGCGGGTACAGGAAGTAGGCGTAGCCGCGTTCCCGGCCACGGCCGACGCGGCCACGCAACTGGTGCAACTGGGCGAGACCGAGCAGGTCACCGCGCTCCACGACGAGCGTGTTCGCGTTGGAGATGTCCAGGCCCGTTTCCACGATCGTGGTGCACACCAGCACGTCGTGCTCGCGCTCCCAGAACCCCTGGATGATCTTCTCCAGCCGATCCTCGTTCATCTGGCCGTGCGCGGTCACCACCCGTGCCTCCGGCACCAGCTCACGGAGCCGCCGGGCCGCCTTCTCGATTGAGGAAACCCTGTTGTGCACGTAGAAGACCTGGCCGTCGCGGAGCAGTTCACGGCGGATCGCGGCGCCGACCTGCTTGTCGTCGTAGCCGCCGACGTAGGTCAGGATCGGGTGCCGCTCCTCGGGCGGGGTGAGGATGGTGGACATCTCGCGGATGCCGGCCAGGCTCATCTCCAGGGTGCGCGGGATCGGTGTCGCCGACATGGTCAACACGTCGACGTAGGTGCGCAGCGCCTTGATGTGTTCCTTGTGCTCCACACCGAACCGCTGCTCCTCGTCCACGATGACCAGGCCCAGGTCCTTCCAGCGGATCCCGGTCTGCAGCAACCGGTGCGTGCCGATCACGATGTCCACGGCGCCGTCGGCCAGACCGGCGACGGTGGCCTCGGACTCCAGCTTGTCGGTGAACCGGGACAGGCCCTTGATGGTCACCGGGAACGGCTGCATCCGCTCCGCGAACGTGTTCAGGTGCTGCTGGGCGAGCAGCGTCGTCGGCACCAGCACGGCGACCTGCTTGCCGTCCTGCACCGCCTTGAACGCGGCCCGGACGGCGATCTCGGTCTTGCCGTAGCCGACGTCACCGCAGACCACCCGGTCCATCGGCGCCGTCTTCTGCATGTCCGCCTTGACCTCATCGATCGCGGCCATCTGGTCGGGCGTCTCGGTGAACGGGAACGCGTCCTCCAGTTCGCGCTGCCACGGCGAGTCAGGTGCGAACGCGTGGCCGGGCGCTGCCTGCCGGGCCGCGTAGAGCTGGACCAGTTCGGCGGCGATCTGCTTGACCGCCTTCTTCGCCTTGGCCTTGGTGTTCTTCCAGTCCGAACCGCCGAGCTTGTTCAGCGTCGGCAGCTCGCCGCCGACGTAGCGGGAGATCTCGTCCAGCTGGTCGGTCGGCACGAACAGCCGGTCGCCGGGGTGGCCACGCTTGCTGGCCGCGTACTCCAGCACCAGGTACTCGCGGGTCGCGCCGGCCACCGTGCGCTGCACCATCTCCACGTAGCGGCCGATGCCGTGCTGCTCGTGCACCACGTGGTCGCCCGGCTTGAGCGCCAGCGGGTCGACGGCGTTGCGGCGGCGGCTGGGCAGACTGCGCCGCATGTCCCTGGTCGACGTGCCGCCGCGGCCGCCGGTCAGGTCGGTCTCGGTGAGCACGACGTAGCCGAGTTCAGGGGCGGCGAAGCCCTCTTCGAGGCTGCCCCGGACGACCGTGACCATGGCCTTGGCGGCCGGTTCGGTGAGGCCACCCTCGGCGAGATGGGCCGGCACGTCGGCTTCCTTGAGCTGTTCCACGGCGCGTTGGGCCGTGCCGGCGCCCGGCACGATGAGGACCGCGGTGCCGCCGGTGATCACGTGGGCGCGGAGATCGGCGAACGCGCGGGGTAGCTCACCGCGGTAGGCCTCGACAGGGCGGAAGTCGCTGCGCAGCACGCCTTCCGTCTCGCTGGTCAGCTGTGACAGTGTCCACCATGGACGGTCTGTTTCGCTGGCATGCGTTGCCACGTCGGCAAGAGAGTGGTAGGACGAGGCGCCGAGGTCGATCGGCGCGGTGCCGCCACCCGCGGCCGCCATCCAGGACGCTTCGAGGAACTCCAGGCCGGTGCGGACCAGGTCCTGCGCCCTGGCGCGGACCTTCTCCGGATCTGTGAGGACGACGTGCGCGCCGACCGGCACGACATCGGTGAGCAGCTGCATCTCGCCGGGCAGCAGGGCCGGGATCAGCGCCTCCATGCCCTCGCTCGGGATGCCCTCGGCCAGTTTGGTCAGCATCTCGGCGAGCTGGGCGTCGGCCTGGTGCTCGGCGGCCAGTTCAGCGGCGCGGGCGCGGACAGCCTCGGTGAGCAGCAGCTCCCGGCAGGGCGTGGCCACGACCTCGGCGATCTCGCCGGGCAGCGAGCGCTGGTCGGCGACGGAGAACGCGCGGATCTCGGAGACCTCGTCACCCCAGAACTCGACCCGGACGGGGTGCTCGGCGGTCGGCGGGAACAGGTCCAGGATGCCGCCGCGGACGGCGAACTCACCGCGCTTCTCCACCATGTCGACGCGCGCGTAAGCCAGCTCGGCGAGCCGCTCGATGACGTGCTCGAAGTCCTGCTCGACGCCGACCTCGAGGTCGACGGGGACCAGCTCGCCGAGGCCGGGAGCGAGCGGCTGGATCAGGCTGCGGACGGTGGTGACGAGGACCCGGATCGGCCCGGCAGGGTGCTCCTCGGGGTGGGCGAGGCGGCGCAGGATCGCGAGGCGCTGGCCGACGGTGTCGGCGCGTGGGCTCAGGCGTTCGTGCGGCAGGGTCTCCCAGCTGGGGAACGTGACGACGGTGTCCTCGCCGAGCAGGTCGGCGAGGACGGCGGCCAGTTCTTCCGTCTCGCGGCCGGTGGCGGTGACCAGCAGGACGGTGCGGTCGGCGCCGCCGAGGTCGGCGGGTGCGGCCAGGGCGGCGGTGATCAGGGGTCGAGCGGCCGGTGGGCCTTCCAGTTCGAGCAGGCCGGTGCCGGCGTGTTCGACCACGGAGCGCAGGCCGGCGTCGGGCAGGATGGCGCGCAACAGGCCGGAGAGTGGTCCTGGGGTGGGCACGGATTGAACTCCTCGGGCGGGTGCGGGGACGCGGACAGACCCCTGCCCGGGACGAGTCGCCGGGAGGGGTATCTCGTCCTCCACCCTACGACGCGCCTCCGACCGGCCGACACCCGAGCGAAAAAGACCAGGTCAGCGGCACACCTGCAGCAGTGCGGACCACGACGCGGCAGGCACCGCGAGCATCGGACCGGTGGCGTTCTTGGAGTCACGAATGGCCGCAGCCTGCCCGCCGAACGCGACCTCAACACAGTTGTCGTTGCCGCCACCATTGCCGCTGCTGTAGCTGCTCTTGCGCCACCGCGCACCAGTAAAGTCCACTGTGGACATTAAGTACCGCCTCAATCCAGGTCAGAGGTCGCCAGACACCCGCTCGATCAGCGCAACCGAATCCGCAGGCTCCAGCGTGAGCGATCGGAGGTGTTCGAACCTCAGTTTAGCGGCCCTGACCGGTTCAACCTTGTCCTTTCGCTCTGTGCCCAAGGAGTGCTCCGCGTGCACGATGCTGGGCTGTTCGGACCAAGGAAAGTCCAGGACGATGAAGCCGCCCGTCATCGCCTCGTTCGCGATCTTCGTCGCCGGGATCACTCGCAGCGCGACAGTTGGCAATTCCGCCGCCAACACGAGATGCCGCAACTGAGCACGCATGACATCGGACCCACCCACCAGAAACCGCAGGGCGAACTCGTGCACCACGACATCGAGTGACACCGGCCGAGCCTCATCGATCAGGCGTTCCTGGCGGATGGAGCGCACAGCTAGCTGATTGATGATCCACTCGTCATCGTGTGGTCGGCGGACAGCCTCGAAGAGCGCTCTGGTGTAAGCGGCTGTCTGGAGCAAGCCCGGCACGAAGCTCAACTCGTAGTTGGATATCGCGCTGGCGCCGGTCTCCAGCGCGACGAAGTCGGTGTCGGAGATCCCGTATGCCTTCCACCAGCCGGGCAATCGGGCTTCGCGCACGAGGTCGAGCAAGTCGTCCAGCCGGCGGTCGTACACGTCCGACATACCGCGAACGAGATGGACCGTGACTGTCGTGATGCCTTTCTCGATGCGGCTCAACGTACTGGTCGACGTCTCCAACATCGGCGCTGCCGTCTCCAGAGCCAGCCCCGCCGACTCACGGGCGGCCCGCAACCTGCGGCCGATCTCCTGACGCAACAGCACAGGACTGACGTGAGCATGCAACATGGGCCTCCCCCGGCGAACCTGGACCGATCCACCATCCACCTGAAATCCCACATTGCTGTTCCCATCCTGTTCGTATCCCTCAAAAGTGTGACGATCTCCCATTGCGGGTCTGACACGATGAATTGTTGCCCTCTCGTGTACTCTGGTTGATGAGAGCCTCGGAACGATCAATGTCGCCCTGGTAGCGATAGATCACCGGGCCTTGACTTTTCCTTGGGGCACGACCATAGGCGCGAGCACCGACAAAAGAAGGCTTTGTCGGTGCTCGCGTCGACCTAAAGTGTGACGGTTTGCCGAATCAGAAATTCGGCTTACGCTTCGCGAGAAATGCCGCCACGCCTTCCGCGTAGTCGGCGCTCGACGCGGCCGCCTCGTACAGCGCCCGATCCGCATCGCTCTCGAGATCCTGGCCGTCCAGGATCTCGTTGACGATCTGCTTCGCGCTGCGCACACTGCCCTGCGCGCGGGTGGACATGGTGCCGGCCAGGTCGGCCACCCGGGCGGCCAGCGCGTCGGGCGGGTGGATCTCGTTGGCCAGGCCGATGCGCAGCGCTGTCGGCGCGTCGATCAGCTCGCCGCCGAACAGGATCTGCTTGGCCCACGCCGGGCCGACCGTGGCCACCAGTTGCCGGGTCGAGATGAAGCTGTAGACGATGCCGAGGTTGGCGGGTGTGATGCCGAACCGGGCGTCATCCGCGGCGATCCGGATGTCGCACGCGAGTGCCATCTCGCAGCCGGCACCGATGCAGAAGCCGGTCACCGCAGCGATGGTGGGCAACGGCAGCGTCGCGATGGCGCGCTCGCCCCGACCCACTGCCTCGACGTAGCGCTCGGCACCCTCGACTCCGTTGCGACGGGTGCTGAACTCGCTGATGTCGGCGCCTGCCGAGAAGTGCTCGGTGCCTCGGATCACGAGCACCCGCACGCCATCGGCGTTGCGCACTCGTTCCATCAGGTCGGGTAATGCCGACCACATGTCGTAGTTCATCGCGTTGCGCCGCTTCGGGCGGTCGATAGTGAGCGTCGCGATCCGGTCGTCGATGGTCAGCCGCAATTCGTCCACCCACGAACTCTAACCAGAGCGGAGCGCTGTCAGGCAGTTCCGGAACGTATCCGCGTCCCGCCCGAGCAAGACGAAAAACTCGGCCTCGGTGATCTCGACGTCCGCCACGGCGTCGGCGAGCACCGTCCGGCCCACGTCGGTCAGCACGATCCGCCTCGCCTTGGGGTCCTCGTCGTCCATCTCCCTGGTCACCAGCTGCCGCGCGGCCAGCCTGCGCAGCACCTGGCCTGCCATGTGCGCTTCGGTTCCGGCGTCCTCGGCGATCTGGTGCGACGAAGGCGGCGGACCACCCTGCTCGGCCAGTCGCCACGCGGACGCCAGCAGCTCGAACTGCATGTGGGTCAGGTCGTGCGGCTCCAGCGTGGCCCGGATGGCCCGCTGCCAGGCCAGCGTGACCTGCCACAACAGGCTGCCTGTGCTGTCGTTCATGGCGATACTCAATCAGCGCAGCTTCGGTTCGTGGTCCAGGTGGGACAGGCCGTTCCACGCCAGGTTGACCACGTGCGCGGCCACCTCGTCCCGGCCCGGCGCCCGCACGTCCAGCCACCACTGGCCGGTCAGCGCGACCATGCCGACCAGGGCCTGGGCGTACACGGCGGCCAGCTTGGGTTCGTAGCCGTAGTGCTCGAAGTGCACGCCGAGGATGTGTTCCACCTGGCTGGCGATGTCGCCGAGCAGGCTGGAGAACGTGCCGGCCGACGTGGCCACCGGCGAGTCGCGGACCAGGATCCGAAAGCCGTCCGGGCAGTCCTCGACGTATGAGAAGAACGCCCGCACGGCGCGTTCCAGCAGCTCACGAGGGTGGGCGTCCTCGGCCAGCGCCGACTCGATCCGGTCCAGCACCCTGCGCATCTCGCGGTCGACGACGACCGCGTAGATACCTTCCTTGCCACCGAAGTGCGCGTACACGACCGGTCTCGTCACGGCGGCCCTGTGCGCGATCTCCTCGACCGACGCGGCTTCGAAGCCACGCTCGGCAAGTAGTTCCCGTGCCACGTCCAGCAGTTGCTGCCGGCGCTGGCTGCCGGTCATCCGCACGCGGACGACCGGCTTCGCGTTGCTCAGCGTGCTTACCTCATTCGGTTGGCCTACTTCGAACTGGCGATCCTCGCCAGCCGCTGCGGGGTCGGCCAGCGCACGTCGCGCACCCAGCCGAACTTCTCGAACATCCAGATCAGCCGCGCCGACGTGTCGATCTGGCCGCGCTGCACGCCGTGCCGGGCGCAGGTCGGGTCGGCGTGGTGCAGGTTGTGCCAGGACTCGCCGAAGGACAGGATCGCCAGCGGCCAGAAGTTGGCCGACTTGTCGCGCGCCGCGAACGGCCGCTCACCGATCATGTGGCAGATGGAGTTGGTCGACCAGGTCACGTGGTGCAGTACGGCGACGCGGACCAGGCCGGCCCAGAAGAACCCGGTCAGCGCGCCCCACCAGGACCAGGTGAGCAGGCCACCGAGCACGGCGGGCAGCAGCAGGGTGGCGATGGTGGTCAGCCAGAACAGCTTGTTGACGCGGACGATGTCCTTGTCCGCCAACAGGTCGGGGGCGAAGCGCTGCTTGTTGGTCAGGTCCCTGTCGAACAGCCAGCCCATGTGGGCGTGCCAGAAGCCCTTGGCGATGGCGACCGGGGAGGTGCCGAACAGCCACGGCGAGTGCGGGTCGCCGTCCCGGTCGGAGAACGCGTGGTGGCGCCGGTGGTCGGCGACCCAGATGATCGGCGGGCCCTGCACGGCCATGCTGCCGGCGACGGCGAGTGTCACGCGCAGCCAGCGGTTGGCCTTGAACGAGCTGTGCGTGAAGTGGCGGTGGTAGCCGATCGTGACGCCGAGGCCGGACAGGTAGAAGAACACCACGGCCAGCACCACGTCGACCCAGTTGAGCCCCCATCCCCAGAGGAACGGCACGGCCGCCACCAGCGCGATCATCGGCACGAGCACGAACACGTAGACCGCGAACTGGCCCCAACCGTGTCGTCGGCCGCTGATCACCGATTTCGGACCACCAGGGAGGGCCTGCTCGGCCCTGTTGAGGGTGCTCGTCATCTGCTACCTCGCCGTCTTGGGGAACACCTCGTTAGGGGAACCTAACCTACGCCACCGTAACCTACGATCTCGTAAGTTGGATAGTCCTGACAGCCCAGGTCCGGCGCTTGGTCGCTCACCTGGTGCGCCATCGTCCCGTGTGGTATTCGTACGGATCGGCACGCTCGGATTGGTGCTACCGCCCGGCTGGAACCGGCTCGACCGGACCTGCCACCATGAGGGAGTACGGATGACGGGTGAAAGTCCTCGCCTTCCGCACGATCCGCCGTAGTGTAAAGGCAGCACCTCGGATTTTGGTTCCGATGGTCCAGGTTCGAATCCTGGCGGCGGAGCAGGACAAGAACACCTCGACCCACTGACCCGGACGGGGGTGCCACGCTGACGAACGAGGTGGATGGCACACCGGCCGACGTGTCCACGCAGCCGGGCAGCCCGTCCTACGGCGAGATCTCCGAGGCGTGGCTGCTGGGCAGGGCCCGCGAACTGGTGGCGATCTCACAGCGCAGCGACCAGGACACCCAGCAGGAGATCGTCGAGGAACTGGACGAACTGGTCGACGAGACCCGGCGCAGGGCCGATCCGATGACGGCGGCCCAACTGCTGCGCAGCGCGCTGCTGGCCCGCATCTCCGCGTCGACGCCCGGCACCGAGATGGACCCTCTGCTCGACGAACTCCTCGCGCACGCCAGTCGGCACGGCCTGACCGTCATGGTCGCCGCGGCGCACGTGCTGCGCGGCCGCCGCTACCTCAACGACGGCGAGGAGGACCCCGCGATCACCGAGGTGGCCCGCTCACTGGCCATGTTGGACGACGAGACGCTGCCGGGACGGCTGGTCGGCAGGCGGGACTCGCAGCGGATCTTCTCCGCGGTTCTGGTGGACATCGCCCTGGCTCTCACCCAGCTGGGGGTCTACGAAGTAGCCGATCAGGTGATGGCGCGCGCCGACCAGGTGGTCCGCGAGGGCGCCAGCCCGCACGAGATCGCCATCCACCTGTTCAACCGGGTCCGACTGCAGCTGGGTTGGGCGCTACGCCTGGAACGGATCGGCGAGGACGCCAAGGCCAGGGACCGGATCGCCACCGCGTCGGCCATGGCATCGGCCGCCGAGGGCCCGTTCGCGCAGTCGCTGTTCCCCCGGGACACCGACCGGTCTGCCGCCGACCAGATCGCCGTGGTCGGTGCGGCACACGCGCTGGCCGAGCCGGGCGGGCAGCACCTGGAACGCCTCTACCAGCTGCTCCAGCAGGCCACCAAGCAGCACGAGATCATCATCCTGACCATGGCACTGGCCCGCAGTCTGGCTGCCGCCAACCGGGTGGACGAGGCGCTCGGCACGCTGGTCGACGTCCGGGAGACGCTGGCCGAGGACCACACCGAGCAGGTGCTCAAGCTGTCCCTGGTGCGCGAGTTCGCCCGGCTGTCCGGTCCGGACGGTGGCGAGCTGACCACCAGCGCGCTGGAGGACTACGCGGACGAGTTGGAGCACGAGCTGTGGTCCATGCGGAACTCCCGGATGGCCACGCTGCGCACTCGCCGCGAACACGAACGGTTGAGTCGAGTACACGGCACGGTGACCGAGCAGGCGATGCACGACTCGCTGACCGGACTGCCCAACCGGCGCAGGCTGGACGAGCGCCTGGAGGAACTGCTCGGCCCACCCGCCGTGCAGCCGGTGGCCGTGGCACTGGTCGACCTGGACGGGTTCAAGGGCGTCAACGACCGCGCTTCGCACGCCGAGGGTGACGACGTACTGCGGGTGGTCGCCGGCACGCTGAAGAGCACGCTGCGCGGCGACGACCTGGTGGCCCGCTACGGCGGTGACGAGTTCGTCGCCCTGCTGCCCGGCGCACCGCTGACCGCTGCCGAGGCGGCTCTGAACCGGGCGGTGCGCGCGGTCGCCGAACTGCCCGTCGACCTGTCCAGGGGGGTCACCCTGTCGGTCGGCGTCGTCTCGTTGCGGCCCAACGAGACCGCGCAGTCGGTGCTGGCCCGCGCTGACGCCGCGATGTACCTGGCGAAGCGGTCCGGCGGCAACTCCGTCACCACGGAACCGCAGACCACGCCGAACCCGACAGGCGGCCGCAGGGAACGAGATTCCGGTCACACCGGGACGCACGAGCCGGTCACCGGGCCGGCATGGTCGCTCCCCGACGCCCCGTAGGATCGACGCACACCCCAGCACCCCACCTGCACCACGGGCCGGACCATGCGCGGCGCCTGCGGTGGTGGGCGTCACGATCACACAAGGGAGTTCCTCGATGTCCGAGGACGTGGTGACCGCAGGTCCTGTGAGCACGATCATTCTCGCCGCCGGTGAAGGCACCCGGATGCGTTCGGCCACACCGAAGGTGCTGCACAGGATCGCCGGCCGCACGCTGGCCGAGCATGCGGTGCGGGCCGTCGCAGGCGTGACGCCCGACCATCTGGTGGTGGTCGTCGGACACGGCAGGGAGCAGGTCACCGAACACCTCGACGAGGTGGCCAAGAACATCGACTGCCCGATCACCGTGGCCGTCCAGGACCAGCAGCGCGGCACCGGCCACGCCGTGCGGTGCGCGCTGGCCGAACTCCCGGCCGGCATCGGCGGAACCGTGGTGGTCAGCTACGGCGACGTGCCCCTGCTGGAGACCGACACCCTGCGCGCGCTGCTCGCCGAGCACGCCGCGGCCGGCTACAGCGCCACCGTGCTCACCTCGGTGGTCGACAACCCGACCGGCTACGGCCGGATCGTCCGGGGCGTCGACGGCCTGGTCACCGGCATCGTCGAGCAGGCAGACGCGACGCCGGAGCAGCAGGCGATCACCGAGATCAACTCGGGTGTCTACGCGTTCGACGCCGTGGTGCTGGCCGACGCGCTGGCCCGACTGTCCACCGACAACGCACAGGGTGAGTTGTATCTCACCGACGTGCTGGGCATCGCCCGCGAAGCCGGGCGGACCGTCGGCGCGCTGGCCTGTCACGACACCTGGCAGGTGGAGGGCGTCAACGACCGCGTCCAGTTGGCAGGCCTCGGCGTCGAGCTGAACCGCAGACTGGTGCGGCGGTGGATGCGGTCCGGCGTGACCGTGATCGACCCGGCCACCACCTGGCTGGACGTGGACGTCGAACTGGCCAGGGACGTCGTGCTGGAGCCCGGTGTACAGCTGCACGGGACCACCACGGTCGGCGAGGGCGCCACCGTCGGCCCGGACACCACGCTGACCGATGTGACGATCGGCGCAGGCGCCTCGGTGGTGCGCACGCACGGCAGCGGCGCGTGGATCGGCCCTGGTGCCGGTGTCGGGCCGTTCGCCTACCTGCGACCGGGCACCCGACTGGGCGAGAAGGGCAAGATCGGCACGTTCGTCGAGGTCAAGAACTCGGACATCGGCGCCGGCAGCAAGGTGCCGCACCTGAGCTATGTGGGCGACGCCACCATCGGCGAACACAGCAACATCGGCGCTGCCAGCGTCTTCGTCAACTACGACGGGGTGAACAAGCATCGAAGCGTCGTCGGCTCGCATGTGAAGATGGGCTCGGACAACATGTACGTCGCCCCGGTGACCATCGGCGACGGCGCCTACAGCGGGGCCGGGACCATCATCCGTCGGGACGTACCGCCGGGCGCCCTCGCGGTGTCCGGTGGCCCACAACGCAACATCGAGGACTGGGTACCGGGCCACCGGCCGGGCACACCGGCAGCCGATGCCGCGCTGCGGGCGGTCCAACGTGCACACAACGAGGTGACCGAGACAGGCCCCGACGAAGAGGATGCCAGCGGATGAGTCGCAAGCTCGCTGTACCGAAGAAGCAGATGATGTTCTTCTCCGGTCGGGCACACCCGGAACTGGCCGACGAGGTGGCCAAGCACCTCGATGTCGGGATCACTCCGCAGTCCGCCTACGACTTCGCCAACGGTGAGATCTTCGTCCGGTTCGACGAGTCCGTGCGAGGCAGTGACGCGTTCGTCATCCAGAGCCACTGCGCACCCATCAACCAGTGGGTGATGGAGCAGTTGATCATGGTGGACGCGCTGAAGCGGGCCAGTGCCAAGCGGATCACCGTGATCATGCCGTTCTACCCGTACGCCAGGCAGGACAAGAAGCACAAGGGCCGCGAACCGATCTCCGCCCGGCTGGTCGCCGATCTGTTCAAGACGGCGGGCGCCGACCGGATCATGGCCGTCGACCTGCACACGGCACAGATCCAGGGCTTCTTCGACGGCCCGGTGGACCACCTCTTCGCGCAGAACCTGCTGGCGCAGCACGTCGCCGACGCCTACTCCAACGAGAACATGACCGTCGTGTCACCGGACTCCGGCCGCACGAAACTTGCCGAGAAGTGGGCCGACCAACTCGGCGGCGTGCCGATCGCGTTCATCCACAAGACCCGCGATCCGATGAAGCCCAACGAGGTCGTCGCCAACCGCGTGGTCGGCGAGGTCAAGGGCCGGCTGTGTGTCGTCGTGGACGACATGGTCGACACCGGCGGCACCATCGCCAAGGCGGTCCGCCAACTGCTCGACGAGGGCGCTGCCGATGTCGTGCTGGCGGCCACCCACGGCGTGCTGTCCGGGTCGGCGTCCGAGGTGCTGGCGGCCTGCGGGGCGCGCGAGGTCATCTTCACCAACACGCTGCCGATCCCGGACGACAAGCGGTTCCCCGGGATGACCGTGCTGTCCATCGCTCCGCTGTTGGCCAGGGCGATCGAAGAAGTTTTCGAGGACGGCTCGGTGACGAGCCTGTTCGACGGCAATGCCTGAAAGAAGTCGCTTCGCTCCTGGCCTTCCCGCGCCGCCGGCGCGCCAAGGCCCCCGGCTACTAACCTGCAGACGAATCGGCCTACACTGGCCGGGTTGCCTCGGCGAGGACGGGCCTGGTGCCCGGCGTGATCGACGCGGCGGCTGAGATGCCGCATGTTGTCATGGTCGTGCATCCGCCGCCCGAGGTGACCACCCGTTCCAGGCATGTCCCATCCGCACCGTTCATTCGAGGAGTGCAAAACCGTGGCTGAGGTCCGTCTCGCCGCCGAGCCGCGTACCGAGTTCGGCAAGGGCGCCGCTCGCCGTACTCGTCGCGCCGGCAAGATCCCCGCGGTGCTCTACGGCCACGGTTCCGACCCGAAGCACCTGGCCCTGCCGGCGCTCGAGTTC
>DASXYT010000293.1:0-11698 GCA_036502345.1 Pseudonocardiaceae bacterium
CCGGATCTGCCCGGACGGTGTCGACCATGTCCGCAGCCTAAGCGACGGTACTGACAGCACTCGGTCACGGTGGCTCGACACGCGGCGATCACAGTCCGGGCTCTAGCCTGGACCCCGTGACTACCAGAACAGCCAAGCTCAGGTCGGCCGACGAGATCGGTGGGCTGCTGCTGTTCCGGGTCCGCGGGGTCCCCGTTCTGCTCGCGCCGTCCTGGTGGGTCGGCTCCGTCGTCGTCACTCTGCTCTACGCGCCGTTGGTCGGCCGCTTCCTGCCGGGCACCAGCGGACTGGCCTCGATCGGCCTCGCCGCCACGTTCTCCGTGCTGCTCGGCGCCTCCGTTCTCGCTCACGAACTGGGCCACTGCCTGGTCGCGATGAAGCTCGACATCCCGGTCCGCAGGCTGCGGTTGTTCCTGCTCGGCGGCCTGTCCGAGGTCGGCCGCACCCCGCGCCAGCCCAGCCAGGAGGGTTGGGTCGCTGCGGCCGGGCCCGCAGTGTCGCTGCTGCTCGCCGTGGTCTTCGGCGCCGGCATCCTGTTGGTGCCGGGCGCCGGCCCGGTTCGCCTGCTGGTGATCGAGTGCGCCGTGGCCAACGCCGCCGTCGCCGTGTTCAACCTGCTGCCCGGCCTGCCGCTGGACGGCGGCCGGATGCTGCGCGCAGGCGTGTGGGCGGTCACCGGCAAACGCCGGTTCGGCACCAGGGCCGCCGTGGTCGGCGGTGCCGCCGTGGCGATCGCGCTGATCGTGTGGGCGTTGTCCGGGCTGGTCGCCGGCAGTCCCGACCAGTGGCTGCGCCTCGGCGTGTGCGTGCTGACCGCGTGGTTCGTCGTCGTCGGTGCCAGCGGTGAACTGGCCGCCGAACAGCGGCACAGCTGGCCGGAAGGCATGACCCTGGCCGAGGTCGTGCGACCGATCCTGCAACTGCCGGCCGAGAGCCCGGTCGGTGACGCGCTCTTCGCCGCAGCGGGCCGGGGGGTCGTGTTGGTGCGGGCCGACGGGGTCGCGGTCGGCCTGCTGGACGAGGTGACCGCGCAGCAACTCGCCGGGTACTCGCCGATGTCGCCCGCCGAGGACGCCGCCCAGCCGATCCGGCCGGACACCGTGCTGTTCGACTCGGAGTCCGGCGAGGACATCATCGACCGGGTCAGGGACACGGCGGCCTGGCAGTTCCTGGTGGTGAACGATGACGGCAGGCCGGCAGGCGTGCTGCGCCGGGAGGACCTGAACGCGGCCCTGGCGGCCCGGCGCGCGGGCTGACCTGCCGCTCTGCGACGATTCTGCGATCACGCCGGTTTCTTGCCCTTGTTGTGTTCCCGCGCGTCCGGCAGCGCTTTATCAGGAGGTTCACCAGCTTGACCAGCGCCAGCGGCCCGTTCCAGGCCGGCGACCGTGTGCAGTTGACCGATCCGAAGGGCCGGCACTACACGCTCGTGCTCGAATCGGGCCAGACCTACCACACGCACCGGGGCGCGCTGGAGCACGACAAGCTGATCGGCCTGCCGGAGGGCTCGGTCATCACGTCGGCGGGTGGCACGTCGTACCTCGCGCTGCGGCCACTGCTGCCGGACTACGTGCTGTCCATGCCGCGCGGCGCCCAGGTGATCTACCCGAAGGACGCCGCCCAGATCGTCATGTGGGGCGACGTGTTCCCCGGCGCGCGGGTGCTGGAGGCCGGGGCCGGTTCCGGTGCGCTGACCTGCTCGCTGCTGCGGGCCGTCGGCGAGTCGGGCACGGTGACGTCCTACGAGGTCCGCGACGACCACGCGATCCACGCGGTGCGCAACGTCGAGCGCTTCTTCGGTGCCACACCGCCGAACTGGACGCTGCACGTTGCCGACCTGGCCGAGCACACCGGCGAGGTGGACCGGGTGATCCTGGACATGGTGGCGCCGTGGGAGGTACTGCCCACGGTCAGCGCGAACCTGATCCCGGGTGGAGTGCTGGTCGTCTACGTGGCGACCGTGACCCAGCTGTCCAAGGTGACCGAGGCGTTGCGCGAACAGCTGTGCTGGACCGAACCACAGGCCTGGGAGACGCTGATGCGGCCGTGGCACGTGGTCGGTCTCGCCGTCCGCCCGGAACACCGGATGGTCGGGCACACCGCATTCCTGCTCACCGCGCGACGACTGGCCGACGGCGTCGTCGCGCCGAGGCCGCAGCGCAGGCCCAGCAAGGGCTGAGCCCGCGCCGCGCCCCTAGTTGCCGGACAGCGTGTCGCACACCAGCCACTGGTCGTTCTGCTTGATCAGGTTGCCCTTGTCGGTCTCCGGTTTGGCGCCGCGGTCGGAGATCTTCAGGGTGAAGCTGCCCAGGTTGCCGTTGGTCCTGATGCCGGACGCGGCCAGCGAGAACGACGAGTCGGCGCCGCCGCTGGCCTTCTCGTGGTCGTAGATGCCCTGCATCGCCACCTGGTCCTTGGCGCACAGGAACGTCTTGACCTTGGCCAGGTCGGTCGCCGACATGGTGTGCGCCAGCGTCGTGTACGAGTTCGCGAACCCGGAGACCACCTGGTCGGGTGATGCTTCGGCGCTACCCCGGAAGAACACGAAGTACGCCCCGGTGCCGACACCGATCGCCACGACGATCGCGATCACCAGGCCGACGATCCGGCCGGTGCGTCGCGACGGCGGCGGCAGTTGGTCAGCCTGGCGGTACTCCGGCGGCAGGTAGCCGGGCGTGCCGAAGGCGGCGGGCTGCGCACCGAACTGGCCCGGCTGCTGCGGGAACTGGCCGGGCGGCGCGTACTGGTGCGGGTACTGCTGCTCCGGGAACCGCGGCTGCTGCGGTTGCTGGTACGGATTCGGCTGGCCGTAGGGATCGGGCTGGCCGAAGGGTCCTGGTTGCTGGGGAGGCTGGCTCATCGCGGCGGCTCAGCTGGTGGGCGGGGTGCTGAAGCCGTCACTGCCGCCGCCGTCGCCCGGCAGGTCGGTGTCCGGAATGCCGTTGTCGCCGGAACTGCCGCTGGAGCCCGCGCCGCCACCGTCGAAGTCACCGGGGTCCTGGCCGTCCACCTTCATCGACTTGGTGTCGGGCTGGAAGCCGTCGGCCGGCACGCACCACTTGCCGCTCTGCTGCTGCATCTGCAGGATGCCGTCGATGTCGACGGTGTGGCCCTCCTCCTGGAAGTTCAGGTGGATGGTCGCGGTCGCCTTGGAGCCGTTGACCTGGGCCTTCCCGGTCACGGTCGCCTTGACCTTCGAGTTCTTGAGCTGCTGCAGGCTGTCGTTGTCGGTGGGCGAGTCCTTGCCGTCACAGGAGATCGCGTCGGCCTTGCTGTTGTTCTGGGTGTTCAGGGCGTCGGCCACGGTCTGCGCGACGGCGTCCGGGCTGCTCGTGCTGCCCGAGCCGCCGAACACGCCGAAGACGAACAACAGCACGACGACGACACCGACCACGACGACACCGCCACCGGCCAACAACCACGGCAGTGCTTTGTTCTTCGGGGGGCCGCCGGGACCGCCCGGGTAGCCGGGGAATCCGGCCGGGGGATAGCCGGGCTGCTGTCCCGGCTGACCCGGGAACGCGCCCTGCTGGCCGGGAAAGCCACCCGGCTGCTGCGGCTGCGGCCCAGTCTGTGGGAATCCCTGTCCGTAACCCGGCTGACCGTAACCAGGTTGTTGCCCGTAGCCGGGTTGCTGCTGACCTGGTTGCTGACCGTAGCCCGGCTGTTGTCCGTAACCGGGCTGCCCGAAGCCCTGACCGGGCTGTTGGCCGTAACCGGGCTGCTGACCGAAGCCACCGGGCTGCTGGCCGTAGGGGCCTGGCTGGCCTGGTTGCTGGGGTGGCACGGACATCGAATTCTCCCCTTGAGAAAGGCGGTCTGTGGTGAGCATCACCAGGTGAGCACGGTCGGATTAGCCGTTGGACGCACGGTAGCGGTTGGCTGGTTCCCAACGACACCGGTATGGAGTAGTTCATCCCGCCGAGCGGGGGGTTGGGCCGCCTGGCCAAACAGGTCGGCATCGAGATACCCCCGATTGACGGTGATCGCCGGTACCGTGGAGCACACGACCGCGGGAGGAGGGTGCCGATATGCAGCACGACCGTCCCGGCAGCCTGCCCGATGAGGGCGGCGAGCGGAACAACGGCCAGAGCAACGCCGAACTGTCCGCGCAGATCCGGTTTTTGGAAGATGAAGTTGCTCTGCTCCGCAGAAAGATCAACGACGCACCGCGACACACCAGGCTGCTGGAACAGCGTCTGGCCGAGGCGTCCGAGCGGGTGAGCCAGCTCACCGAACGGAACGCCAAGCTGGTGGAGACGCTGCGCGAGGCGCGCGGCCAACTTCTCGCACTGCGGGAAGAGGTCGATCGGCTCGCCCAGCCACCGAGTGGTTATGGCGTATTCCTGCGCCGGTACGAGGACAGCACTGTCGATGTCTTCACGTCCGGTAGACGAATGCGGGTAGCGGTGTCGCCGGCGGTTGAGGCGGACACCCTGAAAATCGGACAGTCGGTGCGGCTCAATGAGGCGCTCACCGTGGTCGAGGGCGGTTCCTTCGAGCGCACCGGCGAGGTCTGCACGCTGCGGGAGGTGCTGCCTGCGGAATCCATCGGCGGTGCGCTCCGGGCCCTCGTCGTCGGTCACGCCGACGAGGAGCGGGTGGTCTTCCTGGCCGACCCGCTGTCCGACGCGCCGATCAAGCCGGGCGACTCGCTCCTGGTCGACGGCAAGGCCGGGTACGCCTACGAACGCGTGCCCAAGGCCGAGGTCGAGGACCTGGTGCTGGAGGAGGTGCCCGACGTCCGGTACGAGGACATCGGTGGCCTGTTCCGGCAGATCGAGCAGATCCGGGACGCGGTGGAACTGCCGTTCCTGCACGCCGACCTGTTCAGCGAGTACGAACTGCGGCCACCCAAGGGCGTGCTGCTCTACGGCCCGCCGGGCTGTGGCAAGACGCTGATCGCCAAGGCGGTGGCCAACTCGTTGGCCAAGCAGGTCGCCCTGGCCAGAGGTGACGACGACGGCCAGGCCAAGTCGTACTTCCTGAACATCAAGGGCCCTGAGCTGCTCAACAAGTTCGTCGGCGAGACCGAGCGGCACATCCGGCTGATCTTCCAGCGAGCCAGGGAGAAGGCGTCCGAAGGCACCCCGGTGATCGTGTTCTTCGACGAGATGGACTCGATCTTCCGCACCAGGGGCAGCGGTGTGAGCTCGGACGTGGAGACCACGATCGTGCCGCAGCTGCTGTCCGAGATCGATGGTGTTGAGGGGTTGGAGAACGTCATCGTCATCGGCGCCTCCAACCGCGAGGACATGATCGACCCGGCGATCCTGCGGCCGGGCCGACTGGACGTCAAGATCAAGATCGAGCGGCCGGACGCCGAGGCGGCGAGGGACATCTTCACCAAGTACCTCACCTCCAACCTGCCGATCCACGCTGACGACCTGCTGGAGTTCGCCGGTGACCGGCGGGCCTGCATCGACGCGATGATCCAGCACACCGTCGAGCGGATGTACGACGAGAGCGAGGACAACCGGTTCCTGGAGGTCACCTACGCCAACGGTGACAAGGAGGTCCTGTACTTCCGCGACTTCAACTCGGGCGCGATGATCCAGAACATCGTGGACCGGGCCAAGAAGGCGGCCATCAAGTCGGTGCTGGACACGCAGCAGCACGGCCTGCGCGTGCAGCACCTGCTGGACGCCATCGTGGACGAGTTCGCGGAGAACGAGGACCTGCCCAACACCACCAACCCCGACGACTGGGCTCGGATCTCCGGCAAGAAGGGGGAGCGGATCGTCTACATCCGCACCCTCGTCACCGGGAAGAACCAGGAGTCGGGGCGGGCGATCGACACGGCCACCAACACCGGTCAGTACCTGTAACACCTCACGCCGAGCCGCCCCGGAGGGTCACCATCCTCCGGGGCGGCTCGGTTTTCGGCTGCCGCCCGCAGGTCCGCACGACCGGAACAGGCGCTGCCCGTAGGCTGGAGGCATGCGGCGGATCATCGGCACCGAGGTCGAATACGGTATTTCGGTACCAGGGGATGCCACGGCGAACCCGGTACTGACCTCCACCCAGGTGGTGCTCGCGTACGCGGCGGCGGCCGAGGTACCACGGGCCAGGCGGGCCCGGTGGGACTACGAGGTGGAATCACCGCTGCGTGACGCGCGCGGCTTCGACCTCGGCGCGCCCGGAATGCCCTCAGGTGACCCGGATGTGGACGATCTCGGCGCGGCCAACGTCATCCTGACCAACGGCGCCCGGCTCTACGTCGACCACGCCCACCCGGAGTACTCGGCGCCCGAGGTGACCAACGCCCGCGACGCCGTGATCTGGGACAAGGCAGGCGAACGGGTGATGGAGCAGGCCGCGCTGAAGGCGGCCACCGTGCCCGGCCAGCCCCGCCTGCAGCTGTACAAGAACAACGGTGACGGCAAGGGCGCCAGCTACGGCACCCACGAGAACTACCTGATGGCCAGGAACACGCCGTTCACCGCGGTGATCGGCGGGCTGACGCCGTTCTTCGCCACCCGCCAGGTGATGTGCGGAGCGGGCCGGGTGGGCATCGGGCCCTCCAGCGACAAGGCCGGTTTCCAGCTCTCCCAGCGTGCTGACTACATCGAGGTCGAGGTCGGCCTGGAGACCACCCTCAAGCGCGGCATCATCAACACCAGGGACGAGCCGCACGCCGACGCGGACAAGTACCGCAGGCTGCACGTGATCATCGGGGACGCCACGCTCGCCGAGACGTCCACGTACCTGAAGGTCGGCACCACGGCCATGGTGCTGGACATGATCGAGTCGGGCATGCGGTTCGACCAGTTGCGGCTGGCCGACCCGGTGCGCGCGGTGCACGCGATCAGCCACGACCCGACGCTCAAGACCACCGTGGAACTGGCCAACGGCCGCAAGTTCACCGGCCTGGACATGCAGTTCGCCTACCACGAACTGGTCACCGCGTTCGTCGAGCGGGAGGGCACCGACCGGGTCTCCAGGGACGTGCTGCGCACCTGGGGCGAGGTGCTGAACGACCTGGCCAGCGACCCGATGAAGTGCGCCGACCGGCTGGACTGGCCTGCCAAGCTGCGGCTGCTGGAGGGCTACCGGCAGCGGGACGGCCTGAACTGGGCGTCGCCCCGGCTGCAACTGGTCGACCTGCAGTACGCGGACGTGCGGCTGGACAAGGGCCTGTACAACCGGCTGGTATCCCGTGGCTCGATGAAGCGGCTGGTCAGCGAGGAAGAGGTGCTCGACGCGGTGACCAAGCCGCCGGAGGACACCAGGGCCTACTTCCGGGGTCGCTGCCTGGAGCGCTACCCCAACGCCATCGCCGCGGCCTCCTGGGACTCGGTGATCTTCGACCTGGGCCGGGAGTCGCTGGTCCGGATCCCGACCCTGGAGCCGCTGCGCGGCACCAAACAGCACGTCGGCGCGCTGCTCGAGGCAGCGAATACCGCCGAGGAACTGGTGGATGCCCTGACCAGGGGTTAAGCCGTTCGCCCGATGGGACAATCGGGTACGGCCGCCATGCCGGGGCAGGTGATGTTCGCCGCGCGTCGGTCTGGCTGGGTAATCTTCGGTTAGGCCAAGCATGGTCGAAGCCTCGGGAGGCGAGATGGCCCAGGAAAAAGTTCAGCGCCAGGGCGGTGGCGACGGTGACGACGACGTCGAAGGTGGCGGCCCGGCCGGTCAGGAACGTCGTGAGCAGCTCAACGAGGACGTGGACGCGATCCTCGATGAGATCGACGACGTTCTTGAGGAGAACGCCGAGGACTTCGTCCGCGCGTACGTGCAGAAGGGCGGCGAGTGACCGACCAGGTCACCGTCCGTTCGACTGCTCAGCCCTTGTGATCAGGAGACCACACCAGGTATGGAACCAACGTCCCGTTACGAGCAGGGCGTCGGCCTGACGCCTGCCCATCTGTCGATGGGCTCGTCGTCGTTCACCGACTTCCTGCGCGGACACGCGCCGGAACTGCTGCCCGGCCGTTCGTCGGGTGCACCGCTGCCGGCGGGGCACACGCCGCTGGACATCGCGCACGCCACGACCATCGTGGCGCTCGTGTTCAAGGGCGGTGTGCTGATCGCGGGTGACCGCAGGGCCACCTCGGGCAACCTGATCGCCTACCGGGACATGGACAAGGTGTACGCCGCCGACCAGTACTCGGCGGTGGGCATCGCGGGTGCCGCGGGTGTCGGCATCGAGCTCGTCCGGCTCTACCAGGTCGAACTGCGGCACTACGAGAAGATCGAGGGCGTCTCGCTTTCCCTGGACGGCAAGACGAACAAGCTGGCCACGATGGTCCGCGGCAACATGGAGATGGCCATGGCGGGCCTGCTCGCACTGCCGCTGTTCGTCGGCTACGACCTGAACGCGGCCGATCCGGACCGGGCAGGCCGGATCGTGTCGTTCGACGCCGCGGGCGGCAGGTACGAGGAACACGCCGGTTACCACGGGATCGGGTCGGGTTCGCTGTTCGCGAAATCGGCACTCAAGAAGCTGCACGACCCGGACGCCGATCAGGACACCGCGGTGCGCAACGCCGTCGAGGCGCTGTACGACGCGGCCGACGACGACTCGGCGACCGGTGGGCCCGATCTGGTGCGCCGGATCTACCCGACGATCATCACGGTCACCGGGGCCGAGGGCGCCGTGAAGCTGTCCGAGGAGCGGGCACAGGCGGTCGCCGAGGCCGTCGTCGCCGGTCGGATGCAGCACTGACCGAAGTTCCAACCCCGCCGTTCACCCAGCACGAATCCAGGAGCCAGAACGTGTCGATGCCGTTGTACGCCTCGCCCGAGCAGTTGATGCGCGAGCGGTCCGAGCTGGCCCGCAAGGGCATCGCACGGGGTCGCAGCGTGGTGGTGTTGACCTACACCGGTTGGGTGCTGTTCGTCGCCGAGATCCCGCCCAAGAGCACGTTGCACAAGGTCTCCGAGATCTACGACCGGATCGGCTTCGCGGCGGCGGGCCGGTACAGCGAGTTCGAGAGCCTGCGCAGGGCGGGCATCCGGCACGTCGAGCTGTGGGGCTACGCCTACGACCCGCAGGACGTGTCGGCGCGGCAGCTCGCCAACGTGTACGCGCAGACGCTGAGTTCGATCTTCACCGAGCAGCTCAAGCCGTTCGAGGTGGAGATCTGCGTCGCCCAGGTGGGCGCCAACCCTGGCGAGGACCAGCTGTTCCGGCTGACCTACGACGGGTCGATCAGCGACGAGCCGCAGTACGTCGTGATGGGCGGGCTGCCGGATGTGATCAACTCGGCGCTCAAGGACACCTACGAGGATGGCATGGACCTGGCCACCGCGCTGCGGGTGGCCGTGCGGGCGCTGAGCAACGCGGTGCCGGCCGGCGCCAGTTCCGCCAACAGCTCGAACAGCGGCGCCGACCGCCCGATGCTGGACGTGGACCGGCTGGAGGTCGCCGTGCTGGAGCGCAGCAGGCCCGGTCGCGCGTTCCGCCGGATCAGCGGTGCGGCGCTGGCCACCCTGCTGCCCACGCCGGAGGCCGCCGAGGACGCGAAGCCGGAGGACGCCGCGCCCGAGGACGGCAAGCCCGCCGGCACCAACGGCGACTCGTAACCGGCTGGCGCTCCTGGAACAAAGCCGCCGTCCGGTGTGGTTGAGCCAGACATGAAGGTGGAGATCTATTCGGACGTCGCCTGCCCGTGGTGCTACATCGGGAAAGCGCGGTTCGAGCGCGCGCTCGCGGCCTATCCGGGTGCCCAGGATGTGGACGTCAGCTTCCGCCCGTACCAGCTCAATCCGGCAACGCCGGAGCAGGCGCAGCCGCTGTACGACTACTACGACCAGTTGTTCGGTCCCGGCTTCCGCAGCAAGCACTCCAGCGTTACGGATGTGGCCAAGGCCGAGGGCCTGGACTTCCGGTTCGACCACGCGCTCGCGGTGAACACGTTCACAGCGCACCGGCTGTTGTGGCTGACCCAGCGGGACTACGGCGACGCCGTGCAGCGGGACCTGAAGGCGGCGCTGCTGAAGGCCTACTTCACCGACGGCGGCGATGTCGGCGACCGCGAGACGCTGGTCGGCCTGGCCGAGGGTGTCGGTGTCGACGCGGACCGGGCGCGCGGCTGGTTGGCTGGTGACGAGGGCATCGACGAGGTCAGGGCCGAGCTGGACGAGGCCCGCCAGTTGGGCATCAAGGCCGTACCGACGTTCGTCTTCGAGGGCAAGTACGCGGTCGAGGGCGCACAGGAGGCATCCACGTTCCTGCGGGTGCTGGAGCAGGTAGCGGCCGAGTCCTCGGCCACACCGACCCCGGCCGCCGGCTCGGACGACGCGGCCTGTGCGGACGGTTCCTGCGCCGTCTGACCGGCCGTTATCCACCCCGGACGAGGTAGTCGAAACCCCGACACGCACAGTCATCCCCGAACGGCGCACGGATGAAGTCGGTGGAAACGCCTAGGGTGGAGGAATGCAGCGGCGGATCTTCGGTATCGAGACCGAGTTCGGGGTTACCTGCACGTTCCATGGACAGCGCAGGCTGTCCCCGGACGAGGTCGCCCGGTACCTGTTTCGGCGAGTGGTGTCCTGGGGGCGTTCGTCGAACGTGTTCCTGCGCAACGGCTCCCGGCTCTACCTCGACGTGGGTTCGCACCCCGAGTACGCGACCGCCGAGTGTGACGATCTGGTGCAACTCGTCACGCACGACAAGGCGGGCGAGCGGATCCTGGAGGACCTGCTCGTCGACGCCGAGCGGCGGCTCGCCGACGAGGGCATCGGCGGGGACATCTTCCTGTTCAAGAACAACACCGACTCGGCCGGCAACTCCTACGGCTGCCACGAGAACTACCTGGTCGCACGTGCGGGGGAGTTCTCCAGGATCGCCGACATCCTGCTGCCGTTCCTGGTCACCAGGCAGCTGATCTGCGGCGCCGGCAAGGTCCTGCAGACGCCGAGGGGTGCCGTCTACTGCCTGTCCCAGCGGGCCGAGCACATCTGGGAGGGCGTCTCCAGCGCGACCACCCGCTCCCGCCCGATCATCAACACCCGCGACGAGCCGCACGCGGACGCCGAGCGCTACCGCAGGCTGCACGTGATCGTCGGCGACTCGAACATGTCCGAGGTGACGACGCTGCTCAAGGTGGGCAGCGCGAACCTGGTGCTGGAGATGATCGAGCAGGGTGTGCAGTTCCGTGACTTCAGCCTGGACAACCCGATCCGGGCGATCCGGGAGATCAGCCATGACCTGACCGGCAAGCGGCCGGTCCGGCTGGCCGGCGGCCGGGAGGCCTCCGCGCTGGAGATCCAGCGCGAGTACCACTCCAAGGCGGCCGAGCACGTGGCCCGTCGTGGGCCGGACCCGGTGGCCGACCGTGTGATCGAACTGTGGGGCCGCACCCTGGACGCGGTGGAGAGCCAGGAGCTGTCCAAGATCGACAGGGAGATCGACTGGGCGATCAAGTACCGCCTCGTCGAGCAGTACCGGTCCAAGCACGGCATGGAGCTGTCCAGCGCCAGGGTCGCCCAGCTGGACCTCGCCTACCACGACATCCGGCGCGGCCGGGGCATCTTCGACCTGCTCCAGCGCAAGGGCCTGGTCGAGCGCGTCACCAACGACGACGACATCGAGGCGGCCAAGGACGTGCCGCCGCAGACCACCAGGGCCAAGCTGCGCGGTGACTTCATCGCGGCGGCACAGCAGGCGGGCCGCGACTTCACGGTCGACTGGGTGCACCTGAAGCTGAACGACCAGGCGCAGCGCACCGTGCTGTGCAAGGACCCGTTC
>DASXYT010000294.1:0-27202 GCA_036502345.1 Pseudonocardiaceae bacterium
CAGCACGATTGACGCTCAGGCCGTGCCGTTCTGGTCGGCCGACCCGCCGTTGGTGGACACCGTGGCCGCGTTGCCGTTCTGTAGTGCGGCAACGGCGTTGCTGAGGGCGTCGACCTGCGCGCTCAGTGTCCGAACCGCGGCCAGTGCGGCGGTGGCGTCCACGGCGTGCTGGTGCATGTCCACGTCCTTGCCGTCGGCCGGGTTCTTGTAGGCCGCGACGGCGTGCGCGACGGCGGCGATGTCGGCTGCGGTCAAAGGCACGTCTTCCTCCTCGGGGAGTGGAATGAGCACAACGTCCCGATCGTCGGCAGAGCCGCCGACCTGGATCGTCTGGGTGTTGTCCTGCCAGATGTTCGTGTAGGGCGGCAGTGATGCGCGGTTGCCGGCGCCGAAGTAGAAATCGGCGTTCCCCATCATGTGTGCGGCTTCCAACACCTCGCTGAAGCCGTAGATGCCGATCGGGCCACGCCACCCGCCGGCTTTCAGACCGGCGCGGAAGCCGCTCTGGTACTGCATGGCGAGCGACAGGTTCGCGGCCGACACGTGTTCGTCGACCGTGGCCAGGGCGGGCTCGCCGAAGGAGACCCTCTTGGCGCGGGCGTCGGCCAGAAAACTGTTCGCGTGGGCCTGGCCGAGCGCGCGACCACCGTTGATGTCGGTGGCCAGGTTCTCGTAGCCCATGATGGTGATCAGCTTGTGCGCCTTGTAGTCGGCGTACTGGGCGGCGGTGAAGTCCTTGCCGGAGGCGGGTGTGCCGCAGTACAGCAGGCCACCGCCCAACCCGTCCGCGACCAGCGTCGCCGCCGGTGGATGGTTGATGCCGTCAAAGAGAATCGTGCTCACGCGTGCTCCCCTGGGGGATGGAGTACGAGCAGGGCACCGGGGAGGGTACCCACAACGTGAGCCACTCTCACCGGCAGCCACTGTTGCGCGGAACACAAATGGCAGACCGGTGACAAATCGACCTGCCTGCTGACTGGGGCACCTCCGGGCCTGGCCAGGACGCGACTCGTCAGGCGATCTCCGGCCAGCCCCACACGTCGGTCAGCCCTTCAACAGTTGACGGGCCATCACCATGCGCTGGATCTGGTTGGTGCCCTCGTAGATCTGGGTGATCTTGGCGTCGCGCATCATGCGTTCCACCGGGAAGTCGCGGGTGTAGCCGGCGCCGCCGAACAGTTGGACCGCGTCCGTGGTGACCTCCATGGCCACGTCGGACGCGAAGCACTTCGCCGCGCTGGAGATGAAGCCCAGGTTGGGCTCGCCGCGTTCGGCCCTGGCCGCTGCCACGTAGACCATCTGGCGCGCCGCCTCCACCTTCATGGCCATGTCGGCGAGCATGAACTGCACGCCCTGGAAATCACCGATGGCCTTGCCGAACTGCTTGCGCTCCTTGACGTACCCGATCGCCGCGTCCAGCGCTCCCTGCGCGATCCCGACCGCCTGCGCTCCGATGGTGGGCCTCGTGTGGTCCAGCGTCCGCAGCGCCGTCTTCAGGCCCGTGCCGGGGTCGCCGATGATCCGGTCCGCCGGAATCGTGCAGTCGGTGAAGTAGATCTCCCTGGTCGGCGAGCCCTTGATGCCGAGCTTGCGTTCCTTCGGGCCGACCTCGAAACCCGGGTCGTCTGCTTTCACCACGAACGCCGAGATGCCGTTGGACGGGCGGTCCGTCTTGGGGTCGGTGACCGCCATGACGGTGTACCAGGTCGACTCGCCCGCGTTGGTGATCCAGCACTTCGTGCCGTTGAGCACCCAGTGGTCGCCGTCCAGCCGCGCCCTCGTCTTCATCGATGCCGTGTCCGAGCCCGCCTCCCGCTCGGACAGCGCGTACGACGCCATCTCGCCGCCCGCCACGGCCGGCAGCACCTGGCGCTTCAACTCTTCCGACGCGCTCAGGATGATCGGCATCGTGCCCAGCTTGTTCACCGCCGGGATCAGCGACGAGGACGCGCACACCCGCGCGACCTCCTCGATCAGGATGCACGTCGCCACCGAGTCGGCGCCCTCACCGGAGTACTCGTCCGGAATGTGCACGGCGTGGAAACCCGCCCGCACCAACGCATCCCGCGCTTCGACCGGGTACCGCTCCTGCTCGTCGACCTCGGCCGCGTACGGCCCGATCTCCTTCTCGGACAGAGCTCGCACCGCCTCGCGCAGCGCGTCGTGCTCGTCGGCCAGCTGGTAGGTGCCGAAGGTCGCGTCCACGGTGGTTACCTCTCAGTAGGGCGGTACCTCGTCATGTTAGTACGCGTTCACGTCGTAGGTGATGTGTCGATGCTCGCCTGCAGTGCAGCGTCCTTGTCCAGCACCAGTCGTTCCAGCGCCCGCTGGAAATCGGCCATCCGAACGCGGAGCCGGTTGTCGTTCGTGGCCAGCATCCGCACCGCGAGCAGACCCGCGTTCCGCGCCCCGCCGACGGACACCGTGGCCACCGGCACCCCGGCCGGCATCTGCACGATGGACAGCAGCGAGTCCATGCCGTCCAGGTACTTCAGCGGCACCGGCACCCCGATCACAGGCAGCACGGTGGCCGCGGCGACCATCCCGGGCAGATGGGCCGCGCCACCAGCGCCGGCGATGATCACCTTCAGGCCACGCTCGACCGCGCTCGTCGCGTAGTCCAGCATCCGCTGCGGCGTGCGGTGCGCCGACACCACGCTCACCTCGTACGGCACCTCGAACTCGGCGAGCGCGGCCGCGGCGGCTGCCATCACCGACCAGTCCGAGTCACTGCCCATGATCACGCCGACGACCGGCGTGGTCGTACCTGTCACGAGAGTTCCGCTCCTTGCCTGGATGTCGGTGAGCCGTGCACGTCGAAACCGTCCGCCCACACGCCGGTGGCCAGCCAGTGCGCCGCGAGTGACGCGATCCGCCGCGTCGGTGCCAGGTGGTCGCCGGTCACCGTCACGTGCCCGACCTTCCTGCCGGGCCGCTCCGCCTTGCCGTACAGGTGCACCTTGGCCCGGCCGAACCGCGCGAACAGATGGTGCAGCCGCTCGTCGACACCCATCGTCGGCGGCTCGGCGGCGCCGAGCACGTTGGCCATGACGACGACGGGGGCCAACTGGTCGGTCGCGCCGAGCGGGTAGTCCAGCACGGCCCTGATGTGCTGCTCGAACTGGGAAGTCGTCGAGCCGTCGATGGTCCAGTGGCCCGAGTTGTGCGGGCGCATCGCCAGTTCGTTGACCACCAGGCCACTCGCCGTCTCGAACAACTCGACCGCCAGCACACCGACCACGCCGAGCGCCGAGGCGACACCGAGGGCCAGTTCCTGCGCCTCGTCGGCCAGGTCCTCGGCCAGGTTGGGCGCCGGCGCCAGCACCTCGACACAGATGCCGTTGGCCTGCACGGTCTCCACCACCGGCCACGAAGCACCCTGCCCGTACGGCGACCTGGCGACCAGCGCCGCCAACTCCCTGCGCATCGCGACCCGCTGCTCGACCATCAGCGGCGTGCCGGCGGCCAGCAGTTCGGCGACCAGCGGCCGGGCGTCCTCGGCCGACGCCGGCATCCAGACACCGCGTCCGTCGTAGCCACCTCGGACCGCCTTCACCACACACGGCCAGCCGTGCCGATCACCGAACGCCACCACGTCATCAGGCGTGCTGACCTGGGTGAACGGCGGCACTGGCACACCCATCGCGGCCAGCCGCTCACGCATCACCAGCTTGTCCTGGGCGTGCACGAGGGCGTCCGGACCGGGATACACGGTGACGCCGTCCGCGACCAGCGCCCGCAGGTGCTCGGCCGGCACGTGCTCGTGGTCGAAGGTGAGGACGTCGCAGTGCGCGGCGAACGCGCGCAGTGCCGTGAGATCGGTGTGCGAGCCGAGGTCGATGTCGGGCGCGACCTGGGGTGCTGGTTCGTCCGGTGAGACGGCGAGTACGCGCAGCGACTGGCCGAGAGCGATGGCTGCCTGGTGCGTCATCCTGGCGAGCTGTCCATCGCCCACCATGCCGACGACGGGAAGGCCGGTTCGAGGGTCCACGGGCACGCGAGCTTACGTCCCCGCTGCTCGTGGCCGTGCGCCGGGCCGTCCTGGTCAGACCACCGACAGCTCGGTCACCAGCCGGCAGGCGGCGGCGTGGGTGCTCGGCAGTTGCTCCAGCCACACCGACGGTGGCCCGATGGCCCGCAACTGCGGGTCGACGGACAGCCGGTCGGCCGCCACCCAACGGGCGGTCGCCAGCCGTTCGGACAGCCGGTCGCCACGCTCGGCGAGCACCAGCATGGTGTTCGGGCCGACCGTGGCAAGCGTTTGCCCACCGTCGAACACGGCCCTGAGCACGTCGGCGAGCAGCACCATGGCGGCCAGCCGGGACCACCCGGTCGTGTGGGCCAGATCGGGTGACAATGCCACCAGCACGTAGCGGGAACTGGCACTGACGCCCGCGGCCTCCGACTCCCGGTAGATCTCCCGCAGCCTGGCGCGCAAATAGGCGCCGTTGGCCAGGCCGGTCAAGCCGTCACACGCTTCCGTGTGGGCCAGTTGCCGAACCAGCACATCCGACCAGGCCAACGCTGTTACTCTGAGTAGCCGGGCCGGCATGACATCCGGGTCAGCGGCGACCATGCCGTCCTTGTGTTCCGGCACGGTGAGCACCGCGTGCAGGGCGGCCACGTCCTGCAGCGTCTCGCCGAGACCGGAACCGGCCAACGCCCGGGCCTTGCCGAGCTTGACCAGCGCATCGTCGGGGGCGGTGCTGCTCAGCACCGCTTCACACACCAGGTCGACCTCGGCGATCGCCCAGTCGGCCGGGAACCGCCAGCCGGACGCGATGCTGGCCGTTCGCCAACGCGAACGCAGGGCGCGGAACTGCCTCGCCGAGTCGCCACGCCACGACTGTGGCGACACCTCCCGCGTTCCCACAGGCGCTGTTCCCTCCGTATCTCGCACGGGACTTGCTCGTTGTGGCTCTCGGTTACCAAGACCACTCCCAAGTTCAAACATGACGCCATTCGGGTCGGATTTCGCTTCAAGTAGTCAACGTGGCGAGCGCGGTAGCCGTCCGTCACACTGGCCGCTCCGAATAACGAAGTCGGTGACCGGACCGATAAGTCCATCGGCAGGCGGAGGAGGGACACATGGCCGCTGTTCCAGCGGAGGTCCATGGCCCGAGCGACGCGGAGCTGATCGAGTCGGTCCGTAGCGGGCAGCTCGACGCCTACGGGTCGCTGTACGAACGGCACGTCTCGGCCGCGTACAACCTGGCCCGCCAGTTGTCCCGTTCGTCGGCGGAATCCGATGACCTGGTGTCCGAGGCATTCGCCAGGGTGCTGGACACCCTGCGCGCCGGCCGGGGTCCCGATTCCGCATTCCGCGCCTATTTGCTCACCTCACTGCGGCACGTCGCCTACGACAAGACCCGCAAGGACCGCAAGGTCGAACTGACCGACGACGTGACGACGGTCAGCGGTGTCAGCACCGAGAAGATCAGCGAGCCCTTCCGGGACACCGCGATGGCAGGGCTGGAGCGCTCGCTCGCCGCGAAGGCGTTCGCCCGGCTGCCGGAACGCTGGCAGGCAGTGCTCTGGCACACCGAGATCGAGGGCCAGTCGCCCGCCGAGGTCGCGCCGCTGCTCGGCCTGACCGCCAACGGCGTGTCCGCGCTGGCCTACCGGGCCAGGGAGGGCCTGCGCCAGGCGTACCTCCAGGTGCACCTCGCGGAGAGCACGGCGGGCCGCTGCCAGGCCACCGCCGAGAAGCTGGGCGCGTGGACCCGCTCCGGTCTGTCCAAGCGGGAGGCCGCGCAGGTCGAGGCCCACCTGGACGAGTGCGAGCGGTGCAGGGCGTTGGCCGCCGAACTGGCCGACGTCAACGGTGGGCTGCGCGTTGTCGCGTTCCTGGTGCTCGGCCTCGGCACCGCCGGCTACCTGGCCACCACCGCGAAGGCGACCGCAGGTGTCGCGCTCGCCGCGGCCGCCGGCACGACGGCCACCGGCGGCGCGGCCGCCGGTGCGGCTGGTGCCGCGAGTTCGCTGCCGAGGCAGGTGGTCGGCGTCGGCGCATCGGTCGCGGCACTGGCCGCCGTCCTGGTCCTCGCGTTGACCGGCAGCGCCACCCAGACCATCCCGGCGTCCGCCGCGGCGGCACCGACACCGCCGCCACAGTCGGCCCCACCGGCTCCGCCCGCGCAACCAGCACCCCCCGCGCCGCCGGCACCCCCGCAGGTGCCGCCACCGGTCGTGCCGCCGGTTGTACCACCGGTCGTGCCGCCCTCGCAGACCCAGGCACCTACCCCGACCACGCAGCCGGTCGTACCGCCGCCGACCACGACCGTCGCTCCGACCACGACGACAGCTCCGCCGACCACCACGACGAACCCGCCGCCACCACCGCCGCCTGGGCAGCCGACGCTGACCGCGTCCAGCCCGGACAGCGGCGTGACCTTGGTGCCCGGCCAGAACGCCGTCGAACTGCCGCTCACCGTGTCCAACACCGGCACCGGCCCGTCCGAACCGGTGACGGCGACGCTGCACCTGCCGCCAGGGGTGACGGCGTCGGGGCCGCCTGCGGCCACGGCTGCTGGGCCACGGACGCAGGACGCGCACCCGATCTCGTACCGGGTGGCCATCACCCAGGCCGGCTCGACGAGCACCGTGACCTGCCCCGCCGGCACCGGCACGGTCACCTGCACGTCACCGACCGGGCTGCAGCCGGGTGACTCGGTGGTCATGGTGTTCCGGCTCGTCGCGGCCCGTCGCACGCACAGCGGCACGATCACCGGGACCGTGTCCGCGGGCACGGCGATGTCGGTGGACGTGACGGTGAACGTCGCGGTCACGCCGCCGCCGAAGGTGGACAAGCTGCGTCTGACCGCCCGGCTGGACCAGTGGAACTCGTGGTGGAGCTGGCTGTGGAACGGCTCGCCAGTGCTGGACATCACAGCCACCAACACCGGGACCAGCACGAAGCCGGTCACCGTGACCGTGGACCGGGCAGGGTCGGAGTTGGCGGCCCAGCCCGGGGTGGAGTGCACCGGCCGTGGACCTGAGGTCAGCTGTGTCACGAAGCAACCGCTGAAGCCACACCAGTCGCTCCGCCTGCTGGTGCGCGTCTACCACCTGCACCCGAAGGCCGACACGATCACGGTGAACGGCACACTCGGCACGGCCACGGCGTCGGCTCAGGTCGACTTCCGGCCGCCGACGTGCGCCTGGCTGTGGTGCTGGCCGGCACCGCCGGGACACCACCCGCCGTCCTCCACCCCGACCAGGCCGTCGACCGGTGGCGACACGACCCCGCCGACCGACACGAAGCAGTCGCCGTCGTCGACCGTGGACCCGACGACCACCACCACGGCGCCGCCGACGAAGCCGTCCAAGCCGACGAGGACCAGTCAGCCGCCGGTCACGACCACCGTGCCGCCGACGACGGAACCGTCGACGCCGGACAGCAGCGTGCCGCCCAGTACCCAGGACTCGCCGCCGCCCAGCTCACCGTCGTGCCCGAGTGGATCGCCCAAGCCGGGCCAGGTACAGCCAGGGCTGGACTGCCTGCCGCTGGTGCCGGCGCTGTTCTCGCTGCTCGGCCCGCTGTAGCCGCTAGGAGTGCGCCGCCGGGCCGAGGCAGCCGACCTCGACCGGATCGCGACCGATCGGCACCCAGTGGGTCGCGCCGGTCGCCGTCGTGCACGACTCGCTGCTGCCGGGGCCGGCTTCGGTCTTCAGCACGGTGAACGCGGCCGTCCCGCAGGGCGCTTTCAGGTAATTTTCGTCGACGCAGTCGCCCTTTTTGATGTCCAGGGTGAAGCAGTAGACGCCAGCGTTGGGCGCGGTCAGCCGTAGGTACTGGTGGTCGGCGCAGCCGGTCAGGGCCGGGATCGCCGCCGCGAGCACGAGGTCCGAGTCGTCGGTGCCGCACGTCACCTGTTGGACCACTTCGTACTGCTCGTCGCCGACCACCTCGGCCCGCACGCAGGCACCGGTGGGCAGGGTGAGCTCGGTGCTGCCGTTGGGCCTGCCGTTGTCGGTCGGCTGCTCGCTCGGCTCCTCCGTCGGCTCGGCCTGTCGCTGTTCGCCGGCGCTGCTCGACGGCGCGCTGATGGCCGGCGCAGGTGCGGCAGCCTGCTGGTGGCGCTGCTTGAGCAACACGATGCCGACGGCCACCCCACCCACGATGACCAGCACGGACACCAGCGCGACGACCAGCCTGCCGGTGCTGCGCGGCGGGCGTGGCGGCTCGCCCCAGTTGCCGCCGGTCTGGTCGCCGAGGCCGGAGTAGCGGACGGTCGGGAAGTCGTACTGCGACGTGCCGTGCGGTCCACTCTGGTCCGGTTGGCCACCCGGCCACCAACCGTCCTGACCGGACCCGGGCGGCCCGGGTTGGCCAGGTTGGCCTGGCTGTGGTGGGTATCCCGGCGGCGGGTACGGACCGGACATCGTGAACCCTGCTCCTTCCCTGGCCGCCACGTGGAGTAGCTGACGCGCTCCCGGCGCCACACTATTGTGCGCGGCGCAACGCATCGACATCGTGGCGTATCGCGAGGGTGACGGTTTCACCATCGATATCCACGGATGTCCGACCTGTCGTCTGGTCAGCGCACCTGTGTCGGTACAGTCGAGAACGTGTCCGTCGTCGATAGCACGCTCGCGCACGTCCCGGCGCCGCTTCGCTCGCTGCTGCTCAAGCACCGCGAGATGCTGAAGTTCGCCTTCGTAGGTGGGATCTGCTTCCTGATCACGGTGGCCGTGAACTACGGCCTCAAGCTGACGGTACTGGGCGACAAGCCGGTCACCGCGCAGGCCATCGCTGTCATCGTCGCGACCATCGTCTCGTACGTGTTGAACCGCGAATGGGCCTTCCGGACCAGGGGTGGCCGCGAGCGGGCGCACGAAGCAGCACTGTTCTTCCTGATCAGCGGCATGGGTGTGGTGCTCAACACCGCTCCGCTGTGGATCTCCCGCTACGCGCTGGACCTGCAGGTCCCGAACGTGGACCGGGTCGCCCAGGAACTCGCCGACTTCGCCAGCGGCATGATCGTCGGCACGCTGGTCGCCATGGTGTTCCGCTGGTGGGCATTCAAGAAGTGGGTGTTCCCCTCGGAGAACGTGCGGCCCGGCCGGGTACGCAACCTGCGCTCGGTGGACAGCGCGGCCGACGACGAACAGGTCGCCTGACACGCGGAGCAGTCGACTCGGCTGACCAGTCGGGGTTTCGACGTCAGCCCCTCAACGTGGTGACCTGCGGTTTGCGATGGCCGTTGCGAGCCGTGCGTGACCACCTATCGGACTTTGTCGACCGTGCGGAACGCGAACATGAGCGCGTCGTCGTGACTCGCAACGGGCGACCGGCGGCTGTCCTGATCGGGTACGACGATCTCGCTGCCCTGGAAGAGACGCTGGAGATCCTGGCTGGTCCGCAGGCCCGCGCCGAACTCTCCGATGCCCGTGATGAGGTGGCCGCTGGAGATGTCGTGCGTGGCGTGGACGCGGTTCGCGCGCTGCGGCCACAGACGTGAGCGAGCCCCAACCGTCATACGAGTCGCAGGTCTCGGCGAGCGTCAGCTCATTGCCAACTCGGCGAGGATTGGCAAGCAAACTGCCAGTGCTGAACTCGATCACCGCAGCCGCGACGCCCTCTGGAAGCTTGAGCTGGATGGTCCGCGCTGCGAGGGGAACCTGGTCCGGCCGTGTCACGATCCGATCGTCGATCTTCGACCCCCCGTGAACCTGTCACATTCCCTCCCATACCCCCGCGTTGGACCGATGCCGGCCACGCTCGCCGGCGCTGTCACACAAGCGGGGTCAGCTCCGTTCTCGCAGGTCCAGAAGTAGGCAAACAGGAGCCCGCATGTGCGGGGCGACTCGCGCGCTGGAGTGTGCTGGTCGCAGCGCTATCTCGGGCCTACCTCGGTTCGCCACGGCGTTGCCACCACGTCCTCTGCCTTCGCCACCGGCAGGAACAACGCGAACGTCGGCGGCCGCAGTACGGCCAGTTCCAGCCGGCCACCGTCCGCGTCCACCAGGGCCCTGGCCAGCGCCAGTCCCACCCCGGTCGACCCGCCGCCGGACACGCCGCGTTCGAACACGTGCGCTGCCAACTCGTCCGGCACGCCGGGGCCCGCGTCGCTGACCTCGATCAACACCATGCCGTCACCGCGCCGGGCGGCGACCAGCACGGTTCCGGTGCCGTAGCGCAGCGAATTCTCCAGCAGGACGCCGATCGACTCGCGTAGCCGGCCCGGCGTGGCCCTGGCCAGCAATCCTTCCGGCACCCGCAGTCGCAGCGTGCGGCCCTTCGCGCGGAGCAACTCGCGCCACTCGGCGACCATCGCGGGCAGTCGAACCGCCAGGTTGATCGGCTGTGCTTCGGCCGCCCGGGCCGCCGAAGCAGCCGCGAGCAGTTCGTCCAGCACCTGGGCCAGCCGTTCCGCCTGGTCCAGCGCCGCCGCGGCGTCCTCCGCCGTCTCCTGATTGGACGCCACCGCCAGCGTCTCCAGCCGCAGTTGCAGCGCCGTCAGCCTGCTGCGCAACTGGTGCGACACGTCGCCGACCAGCTCACGTTCTCGCTGCACCAGCAGGGCCAACGCAGACGCCGATGTGTCGAGCGAATCGGCCACCAGGTCCAGTTCCGGCACGCCGTAGCGGCTGCCGTCCGGCCGGAAGTCGCCGGCACCCAGCCGGATCGCCCGGTCGGCGACGTGCCGCATCGGCTCGGTCAGCCGGCGCGCCGTGACCGTGGCCACGACCGTGCCGGTGCTGATCGACAGCACCACCAGCAGCACGACGAACACGGCCACCTCGGCCTGCAGCCTGCGCATCGGGCCTGCGGGTTCGGCCAACCGAACAGTGCCGTTCCTGGCCACCTGGGCCGACTCGGAAATGGAATCAGGGCCGACCGACGGACCGGCCGTCCTCGGCTCCTGACCGGGCAGGCTCAGCGTGATCTCGCCGCCCTCCGGCGCGATCAGCGACAACTGCGCCAGGTTCGGCTTCCGGCCGGCGTCCAGGTCCTGGTCCACGCTGGTGGCCAGGCGCTGCGCCGAGCTGAGCAGGTTGCTCTCGGTCAGCGTCTCGACCATCTGCATCGCGGTGTAGCCGAGTGGCACGCCCAGCGCGCAGGCGGTCACCGCCACCGCGAGGAGGATGGCGAGCAGAATGCGTCGCCGCACAGGTCCCTCCAGTCACCGGCCCACAACACAGCTGTTAGTCAGCATTGAACCGGAAGCCCACCCCGCGCACGGTCGCGATACGCCGTTCTGCCGACCGTGGACTGCCGTCGCCGAGCTTCCTGCGCAGCCAGGACATGTGCATGTCCAGCGTCTTGCTGTTCTTCAGCTCCGGCCCGTTCCACACCTCGAACAGGATCTCTTCCCTGGTGACGACGTGCCCCGCGTGCTGCATCAGCACCCTGAGCAGCTCGAACTCCTTGTTCGCCAACTGGATCTCGACACCGTCCACGGTGACCAGCCGGGCACCCAGGTCCATCCGCACCCCGCTGGCCTCCAACGTCTCGGGAGACCTGCGGCGCAGCAGCGCCCTGATCCTGGCCATCAGCTCGGCCAGCCGGAACGGCTTGGCGACGTAGTCGTCGGCGCCCGCGTCCAGGCCGACGACGAAGTCCACCTCGTCGGCCCGCGCGGTCAGCATCAGCACCGGCAGCCCACGACCGGCCGACCGCAGCCGCCGGCACACCTCAAGGCCGTCCATCCCGGGTAGACCCAGGTCCAGCACCAACAGGTCGGCTCCACCGGCGTTCGCGGCCTCCAGGGCGGACGGTCCGTCCGCGACGACCTGGACCACGTAGCCCTCCCGGTGCAGTGCCCGTGACAGCGGTTCGGCGATCGTCGGATCGTCCTCCGCCAGCAGCACCACGTTCACAGTGCACTCCTCCGTGGTCCGAGCACGCACTCCATCAGGACACCCAGCGTATTCATGACAGCATCCACACCGTGTCACTCGACCAATCTGATATCGAACTGGCCCTTGGCCTCGCCGACGCCGCCGATGAGATCACCGGTGCCCGCTTCCGTGCCAACGACCTGAAAGTCGACCGCAAGCCCGATCGGACTCCGGTAACCGATGCGGACCTCGCCGTGGAGGACCGGATCCGGGAACTGCTCGCGAAGGCGCGGCCCGACGACCAGGTCGCGGGCGAGGAGCGTGGTGGCCAGGTCGGCGCCGGGCGTACCTGGCTGATCGACCCCGTTGACGGGACGAAGAACTTCCTGCGTGGTGTGCCGGCGTGGGCCACGCTGATCGCGCTGCTGGTGGACGGCGTGCCGGTGGTCGGCGTGGCCAGCGCACCGGCACTGGGCAGGCGCTGGTGGGCGGCGGACGG
The DNA here is from genome assembly GCA_036502345.1 of Pseudonocardiaceae bacterium. Lineage (GTDB taxonomy): Bacteria > Actinomycetota > Actinomycetes > Mycobacteriales > Pseudonocardiaceae > DATEPR01. Next base: position 12,287 of record DASXYT010000294.1, read on the forward strand.
CCAGGGCGCGTGGACGTCCGCGACCGGTATTGCCGAGCCATGGCGGATCTCGGTGTCCGGAGTGGACGATCTCGGCGACGCCTACGTGTCCACCACCGACCTGGGCAGCTGGTCCCGCCACCACACCAGGGAGGCCTACCTGCGGCTGGCCGACGCCTGTTGGGAGACCAGGGCGTTCGGTGACTTCTGGCAGCACTGCCTGGTCGCCGAGGGCGCCATGGATGTGGCTGCCGAGGCGATCGTGTCGCCGTGGGACGTGGCGGCACCGCAGGTCATCGTGCAGGAGGCGGGCGGCCGGTTCACCGATCTGCACGGCAGGCCCCGGCACGACGGCGGCTCCGCGCTGTCCACGAACGGCCTGGTGCACGACGCCGTCCTCACCACGCTTGGCCCGCCACCGACTCACTGAGCCGTGGTCTGTACCGCTCCCCTGACCACCTGTGCGAACACCAGGCGACCGAACAGGTAGTAGCACGCCACCTGCTCGTTCGTAAACCGGGCCCAGTCGTACCGGTTGCCCTGCTCGCGCCAGAACACCTCCCAGGACACGGCAGCCTCAGCGCCGCCCTCACCGGGTTGTTCGTCGCGCAAGAGGCACCATGCGTTATCAGCTTCGGCGCCGATGGACACGACTTCGGCCGGCACGCCCGCCGCTGCCAGCCATTTGATGATCGACTCAGTGTCCATGTTCCGTTCCGGTCAGCTCGGTCAGATAACCCATGGCGACCAGGTCAGCGGCCGGATAGACGGCGCGGTAGCGCACGCCGCCGCCCGGCTGGCCGAACCAGGAAGCCGACAGTGTCCGCCAAACGGGTAGATCTCTGATCACCCGGTAGCGGTGGTAGCCGGCCGCCAGGTGATCCGGCGGCAGGGACCGCTTCGCGAAGGGCGTGCCGTCCTCCGCGAACACCCTGCCGTCGGCGGTGCCGAACCGGTCGACGACCGTGTCCGGCGTCAGCACCTCCGGCTCACCGGTGTCGCAGCCGCCCTCGGGGAACAGTTCACCGGGCGGCCAGGCGTACTCGGCGTCGTGCTCGTCGTCGGCCGGGCGGACCAGGAACCGGCGGTCCCAGTCCCGCTCGTGCTCGCCGCCCAGTGGGTCGTGGCCGTCGGCGAGTGCGGCGACCTCGGGCTCGGCTTCGGCAAGGCCAGGGTGGGTCGGTGCCGGTTCCACGGTCGACGTGTCCATCAGGTGCGACTCAGGATGGTCGTGCGGCTCGAAGCGGAGCCCGGCTGCGAAGTCGATCTCCTCGGCGGGCGGCGGCAGTTGCCGCACCGGGCGGCTGGACGCCTTCGGCAGTTGGCCGATCGGGAACAGGTAGACCAGGAACAGCGCCACGGCATCGCTGCGTTGGTTCTGCCTGGCCGGCCGCTGCACGGGAGGCGTGACGATCGGACCGTCCTGGCCGCGACCGGCCTGGCGCTGGTTTCCACTGCTCTGACCCCGGTTGTCCGGCACGGGACTGTCCGGCACCAGGCTGTCCTGGCGTCGGTTGTCCTGCGCGAACGGTGCCGGGGCAGCGGCCGGGGCTCGGCTGATCGGTGCGCCGACCGATCCGGCCGACGCCGGTGGCGGCGGTGCCATGGCGGGCGGTTGTTGGGGCACCGCGGTGCCGAACGACGGCGTCGGCGCCGTGGTGAAGCCGGATTGCGGGGCCGGCTGTTGCTGGACCGGTGGCAACGGCGCGAAGTCGGCGTGGGTCGGGTTGGGTGCGAACCCGGCGGGCGGGGTGGCGAGGGCCGGAGCGGCCGACTGGGCCACCGTGACGCCCATCGGCGGGGTCGGTGCCGCGCTGTGCAGTGGGGCGTGCCCGCTGAGCACGTCGCCGATCGGCTGGGCCACGATCGGCTGCGAGACCGGACCGGCGGGTTGCGGGATCGGTCCACCCGACTGCACCCCAGGGCCGCCGGGACCGACGTGGTGGCCGGGCATCGAGTCGGCAGGCTGCGGAAGCTGGATCGGGCCGGTGCCGGCCGCGCTGTCCACCAGGTGGTCGACGCCATGGGTAACCGGCGCCAACGGACCCGCCGTGACCAACGGAGCAGCCGCGTGTGCCACCGGCGCCAACGGGCCTGCCGCCACCAGCGGACCCGTCGCGGCCGCGACCCCGTGCTGGCCGAACACGGCGTGCGTGACCGGCTGCGTCACCTGGGCGACGGGCACGGCGTGGTCAAGGCGGATCGAGTTGGTCAGCGAGTGGTTCACCTGCGCGACGCTGCTCGCCGTGCCCTGCACCACCGTGGGCAGACCGGCCAGCGCCATCGGGTGTCCGGCTGCCGCGGCCTGGTTCGCCGCGTCGGTGTTCTTGGCCAGGCTCACCAGGTGCGACACGATCTGCACCTTCGCCGCGCCCACCTGATCAGCCGCGTGATCGAGCCGGTCGGCAGCGTCGGTGCAGCCCTTGGCGGTGCTGGTCAGGTGACCGGTGTCCGGCGCCACGAACGTCTGCCAGTGCTTACCTGCAGCCACGCCCGTCGTGCCGCTCACCGCCGACAGCGCCTGGTTCGCCGTGCCGTCGGCGTCCTTGGCCAGCGCGGTGATCTTCGTGCCGGCCTGGCGCCACGCCTGCGCCGACGAGTGCATGGCCTCCTCGTCGGCCTGTGGCCACTGGATCCCGGCCTGTGCCGCCACGTCGGCCAGCTCACTGGGCAGTTCAATGCCCATCGACGCCCCCGATCACGCTCGCGCCGTACTCGTCGACCTGTTGGTAGTTGGTCGCTGTCGCGGTGAACCGGTCGCCGACGTCGGTCAACTGGCCGGGCAGCGCCGCCAACCGGTCCAGCGTCCCGTTGGCCGGCCGCACGTGGCCGTCGGCGAAGCTCTGGCCTGCCGCGTCGCCACCCCAGCACGGGCCTGCCGCGGCCAACGCGGTGCTCAGCTCGCTGTGGATCGCGCCGGCCTGTTCGGCCAGGCCCGGGAAATCGGCGGCGTGCCTGGCCAGCTTGGCCGGGTCGGCCTGGAAACCCGTCATGTCATCGACCTCGCCCGGTGCGGTTCATCCAGGTGGTTTCCTCGTAGGTCTCGTCGTCGTCCGGTCGAACACGCACCGGCGCAGGCCGGATCTCCTCCGATGTCAGGTCGGCGGTACCGGACAGCACGGCTGCCGGATCGGCGTCCGCCGGCAGGACCGGCTCCAGCGCCTGGCGAGCCCGTTCGCCGGCGCGGACGGCGGCGGATCGGGTGGCTCGCAGGACCGCGTCGGCCAGTTCGGCTGGCCGGTAGCCGCGGTAGGCGTCGTCGGCGATCTTCAGGCCGGACAGTGTGCCGGCCGAGTCGACCGACACGGTGATCAGGCCGTCCGGGCTGCTGGCCGACTCGGTGATGGACTGCAGGGCTTGGTGCACCGACGCCAGTTGCTCACGGCTGCGCCGGTAGTCGGCCAGCAGTTGGGCAACCTCGTCCCGGTGGTTGGTCGTCACGGCCACCTCCGGCATCGTCCTCGGGTGCCACGTTGGACGTCGGACACCTACGAAAGGTTTCACCCAATCGGGTGATTATTGCCGGCTACAGCACCCGGCGCACCAGGGCCCTGGTCGGCGACCGCTGCTCGACCACCTCGAAGCCGGCGGCCAGGAAGCCGCTCAACGTGCCGTGGTACAGCTCGCCGACCGACCGCCGCGCACCATCGGTGATCACCGGATATCCCTCGACCGCGACGGCTCCGTGCCGGTCGGCGAAGCCGACGGCGGCGGACAGCAACTCGCCGGCGATTCCCTTGCCGCGCTCGCCTTTGCGCACGTAGCAGCAGGTCACCGACCACACGTCGGACAGGTCCTCGTCGGCATCCACGGGCCTGGTGATCTTCGACCTGGCCAGCCGTGGATACGAGGGCCGGGGCGCCACGGCGATCCAGCCCACCGCGGTCGAGCCGGACATCGCCAGCAGGCCGACCGGCACCCCGGAGCACACCCGCTCGTGCAGCATCTCCCGGTTCACCGCCGACCGTTCCAGGCTGATCCGGCTACCGCTCTGCCAGAACCACGTGCACCAGCACCCGGACACGGCACCGTTGGGGCCGAACAGGTCCACCAGTGCCGGCCAGTTCGAGTCGGTGACCTCGACGATCTCCAGCGCGGTGGCCACGGCCGGTCCTCAGCCCGCGAGTGCGCGCACGACCCGCGACGGGCTAGGCCTGCCGAGGTGTTCGGCCAGCCAGGCACTCGTCGCCACCAGCTTGTCCAGGTCGACACCGGTCCGCACGCCGAGGCCGTCCAGCATCCACACCAGATCCTCGGTGGCCAGGTTTCCGGTCGCCGACTCGGCATACGGGCAGCCGCCCAGCCCGCCGGCCGAAGCGTCCACGCAGGACACACCCATGTTCAGTGCTGCCAACGTGTTCGCCAGGGCCTGGCCGTAGGTGTCGTGGAAATGCACTGCCAGCCGGTCGACCGGCATGCCGGTGGCCAGGAAGCCGCCGATCAGCGCCTCCACCTGACCGGCCGTGGCGACGCCGATGGTGTCGCCGAGGGACAGTTGGCTACAGCCGAGGTCGACCAGCCGCCGACCGACCGAGACCACCTGTTCGGCCGGCACTGCGCCCTCCCACGGGTCGCCGAAGCACATCGACACGTAGGCCCGCACGTCAAGACCTTCGGCCCGCGCCCTGGTGACGACCGGTTCGAACATGGCGAACTGGTCGTCCAGCGTGCGGTTGAGATTGCGCTGCGCGAACGTCTCCGTGGCGCTGCCGAAGATCGCGATGCGCGAGACACCGGCGGCCAGCGCCCGGTCAAGGCCGCGCTCGTTGGGCACCAGCACGGGGTAGCTGACGTCGTCCCGCTGCTTCAGGCCGGCCAGCAGGTCCTCCGCGTCGGCCAACTGCGGTACCCACTTGGGCGACACGAAACTGGTCGCCTCCAGGATCTTCAGGCCAGCGTCGGCCAGCCGGTCCAGGAACTCCAGCTTCACGGCCACCGGCAGCACGGCGGACTCGTTCTGCAGGCCGTCCCTGGCACCGACCTCCCAGATGCTCACCTCGGCCGGCAGCGCGCCGGGCTCCGGTGACGCGACCACGACCGGCAGGCCCACCTCGCGGGCGCCCATGTCAGCGCTCTTCCTGGTGTCGCCGATGAGGGTGGAAGTCGTCGTCCGGGTTGTCGTTCACCTCGCGGTACAGCAGCGAGTGCACGTACTCCACGTTCGGGATGTCGTCGAACTCCAGCGGCTCGTCGGACGCCGACTCGATGATCAGCGTGCCCGCGCCCCAGATCCGGTCGATCAGCCCGTGCTCGAACCGGACGCTGTTGATCCGGGACAGCGGGATGTCCATCCCCGTCCGGTTCAGCACACCCTCCCGCGCCATGACCCTGTCGGTGGTGACGATGAAGTGGGTGGTGCGCCAGCGCAGCAGCGGGATGATGGTCAGCCACACGATGAGCACGATGCCGATCACCACGATGGCGATCCACGCGATCATGTGCCACTGCTGCTTTCGCGCCAGTGCTGCCAGGAAGGCGCCCGCGGCGACCACGACCAGGAAGATCAACACCGGCAGGATGAGCATCTTCCAGTGCGGGTGCTTGGAGATCACCACCTGCTCGCCCTCGGTCAGGACGTTGTCGGGGTAGGCCATGCGCTCACGGTACTGCCTGTCGGGCCTGAGTTCAGGCGGCCTGCCGCAGGTGCACCACGTCGCCCGCCGATACCGAGTGATCTTCGCCGTCATCGGTGCGCAGCAGCAGGCTGCCGTCCGCGTCGATGCCGGTTGCGACGCCGGTCAGCGCGCCGTTCGGCAGTTCCACCCTGACCCGTTGGCCGACGGTGACGCAGTAGCCGATGTACTCGTCGCGGACGCCGCCTGCCGCCGGGTCACCCCCTGTCTCCCGCCAGGCACGTTCCAGCGTGGCCAGTTCGCCGAGCAGCCGGTTCGCGATGTCGGTCCGGTCCAGTTCGGTGGCGCCGACCTCGGCCAGCGACGTGGGAACCAGGCCGCCGGGGCCGAGCGGCACGTCGCCCGGCAGCGGCAGGATGTTCAGCCCGATGCCGAGCACGACGGCACCGTCACCCGCCTCGGCCAGGATCCCGGCGCCCTTGCGCTGCTCGGGGCCGAGCAGCAGGTCGTTGGGCCACTTCAGCACGGCCTCGGCACCTGCCCAGCGCGCGGTCCGCACCACGGCGACGCCGGCCAGCATGGTCAGCCAGGCCAGTCGGGTGGGCAGCACTCCGTCCGGTCGCAGCAGAACGCTGAGATACAGGCCGGTGCCGACAGGCGACGCCCACGAGCGGGCTCGCCTGCCCTGCCCGCCGGTCTGCTCGTCGGCGATCAGCACAGTGCGGTCGGCGGCACCACGGTTGGCGGCTTCGACCAGGTCGGCATTGGTGGACGCCGTCGTCGGCACCACGTCCACAGCGGCGTAGAGATCGGCGGGCAACTCGTTCACGCGCAGGGGCTCGGACACCCGGCCAAGCTTAGGGCCGGGCACCGTGACGTCGGCAACGCTGACACGGCAGTCGGCACCCTTCTGGCTAGGCTGACCGGTCATGAGCAGCGCGACCGTGCCGATCGGCGAGCCGGACGACGGATCAACGGCGGGATCGACAACACAGCCGGACGTCCACACCACCGCCGGCAAGCTGGCCGATCTCTACCGGCGCAACGACGCGGCGGTGCACGCCGGGTCCGAGCGGGCGGTCGAGCGGCAGCACGAACGCGGCAAGATGACCGCCCGCGAGCGGATCGACAAGCTGCTCGACCCCGGCTCGTTCGTCGAACTGGACGAGCTGGCGCGGCACCGGTCCACCAACTTCGGCCTGGAGCGCAACCGGCCCTACGGCGACGGCGTCGTGACCGGCTACGGCACTGTGGACGGCCGCGCGGTGTGCGTGTTCAGCCAGGACGTCACGGTCTTCGGCGGGTCGCTGGGCGAGGTGTACGGCGAGAAGATCGTCAAGGTGATGGACCTCGCGCTGACCACCGGCAGGCCGATCATCGGCATCAACGAGGGCGGTGGCGCGCGCATCCAGGAGGGTGTCGTGTCGCTGGGCCTGTACGGCGAGATCTTCCGCCGCAACACGGTCGCGTCCGGCGTCATCCCGCAGATCTCGCTGATCATGGGCGCCAACGCGGGTGGCCACGTGTACTCACCCGCGCTCACCGACTTCATCGTGATGGTCGACAAGACGTCGCAGATGTTCATCACCGGGCCGGACGTTGTGAAGACGGTGACCGGCGAGGAAGTGTCCTTCGAGGACCTCGGCGGCGCCCGCACGCACAACACCAAGTCCGGCAACGCGCACTACCTCGGCACCGACGAGGAGGACGCGATCGCCTACGTGAAGGAGTTGCTGTCCTTCCTGCCGTCCAACAACCTGTCCGAGGCGCCGGTGTTCAACGGGGTCGCGGACAGCATGGCCGGTTCGATCGCCGACACGATCACCGACGAGGACCGCGAGCTGGACACGCTGATCCCGGACTCGGCGAACCAGCCCTACGACATCCACGAGGTCATCACCCACATCCTGGACGACGGTGAGTTCCTGGAGGTCCAGGCGCTGTACGCGCCGAACATCGTGGTCGGCTTCGGCAGGGTGGACGGGCACAGCGTCGGCGTGGTGGCCAACCAGCCGACCCAGTTCGCGGGCTGCCTGGACATCAACGCGGCCGAGAAGGCAGCCAGGTTCGTGCGCACGTGCGACGCGTTCAACGTGCCGGTGCTGACGTTCGTGGACGTGCCCGGCTTCCTGCCCGGCACCGACCAGGAGTGGAACGGCATCATCCGGCGCGGCGCGAAGCTGATCTACGCCTACGCCGAGGCCACCGTGCCGCTGGTCACCGTGATCACCCGCAAGGCCTACGGCGGCGCGTACGACGTGATGGGGTCCAAACACCTCGGCGCCGACGTGAATCTGGCGTGGCCGACGGCGCAGATCGCCGTGATGGGCGCGTCCGGCGCGTCGAACATCGTGCACCGCAGGACGCTGGCCGCCGCCGCCGAGCGCGGCGAGGACGTGAACGCGCTGCGCGCCGAGCTGGACCAGGAGTACGAGGACACCCTGCTCAACCCGTACATCGCCGCCGAGCGCGGCTACGTGGACTCGGTCATCCCGCCGTCGTTCACCCGTGGCTACGTGGCCCGCTCGCTGGCCATGCTGCGGGACAAGCGCAAGACCCTGCCGCCGAAGAAGCACGGCAACATCCCGCTGTAGTTCGGAGGCCTGCGATGACCGAAGAGACAAGGCCGCCGTTCCTGCGGATCGTCCGTGGCACGCCCGACGACGAGGAACTGGCCGCGCTGACCGCCGTGCTGGCCGGCCTCGCCGCGGTGCCCGAGCCGAGCGCCGAGCCCGCGCCGAGGTCGCGGTGGGCCGACCGGGCGGCCCTCGTCCGGCGGCCGCTGCCGTTCGGGCCGGGCGCGTGGCGCGCGTCCGGCCTACCGTACTGAGCCGAGTACCGCACGTAACCGGCTTGACTGGGTGACCCACGCCTGTATATTCCACGTGGAATATTAATCCAGGATTGATCTCGATCGGAGCACTTCGATGCCCGGGGCGTCCACCCTCACGCCGATGGCCCTCGCCGCCATGGAACTGCTGCACGACGGGCCGAAACACCCGTACGAGATCCACCAGATCATGCAGGAACGCGAGGTGTGGCGGCTGCTCAAGCTGACCACCGGCTCGCTGTACCACGCGATCGACCGGCTGGAACGGGACGGCCTGATCGCCGCGGTGGAGACCAGCAGGGAGGGCCGCCGCCCGGAACGCACCACCTACGAGCTCACGGAGGCGGGCCGGGACGCGTTCGCGCAGCGACTGCGGGCCATCGTCGCCGAGCCGGCCACCGAGTACCCACAGGTCCTGGTGGCCGTCGCCTTCCTGCACACGCTGAGCCGGCCGGACGCGCTGGTCCAGTTGCGCAGGCGGGCCATGGCGCTGGAGGCGAACATCGCCGCCGAGCGCGTGTACGCCGAGCGGCTCACCGAACTCGGTGTCCACGAGCTGTACTGGGCCGACGTCGACCTGCGCACCCGCCAGCGGGAGACGGAACTGGCCTGGACCCAGCAGCTCGTCGAACGGCTGGAGAGCCGGCAGTTGACGTGGCCGACCGGCCCCGGTGCGGGCGCCGCCTTCGACGAAACAGATCAGACGCCACCTCGGCTGAGCCTGGTGGACGAGGGGAAGCAGGAGAACGCGATATGAGTGACATTCCGGCCGTGACGGTCGGCAGGAGACAGGTGAATCCGTGGATCGCGCTGGGGGCGCTGTCCATCGGCTTCTTCATGATCATGCTCGATACGACGATCGTCAACGTGGCGATCCCCGCGATGCTGCGCGGCAACCTGCACGCCACGCTGAACCAGATCATCTGGGTGAACAGCGTCTATCTGCTCACCTACGCCGTGCCACTGCTGCTGGCCGGCAGGCTCGGCGACCGGTTGGGCCGCAAGCAGATGTTCCTGACCGGCCTCGCCGTGTTCACGTTGTCGTCGCTGGCCTGCGGTCTGGCAGGCACGCCGGGCCTGCTGATCGGCGCGCGGGCCGTGCAGGGCCTCGGTGCCGCCGCCATGGCGCCGCAGACGATGGCGTTCATCACGGCGATGTTCCCGCCCGCCAAGCGCGGAGCGCCGATGGGCATGTGGGGCGCCGTGGCCGGTGTGGCCACCATCGCGGGCCCGCTGCTGGGCGGCGTGCTGGTGGACAACTTCGGCTGGCAGTGGATCTTCGCGGTGAACGTGCCGATCGGCGTGATCGGCTTCGTGCTGGCGATCCTGTTCGTGCCGGGCAAGCAGCAACGCAACCGGCACAAGTTCGACGTGCTGGGCACCGTGCTGTTCAGCCTCGGCCTGCTGGCCGTGGTGTTCGGCGTGCAGAACGGCCAGCAGTACCACTGGGGCAACGTGTGGGGGCCGATCGGCATCCCGGAGATCATCGGTATCGGCGTGCTGCTGCTGATCGCGTTCGTGGTGTGGCAGCGGCTCAACCGGGACGAGCCACTGCTGCCGCTGACCCTCTTCGGCCACCGCACGTTCTCCTCGGCCAACGTGGCCAACCTGTGCATCGGGTTCGCGATCACCGGCATGTTCCTGCCCGTGGTGATCTTCCTGCAGTCGGTGCTCGGCCTGAGCCCTGTCGAGTCCGGTCTGGTGACGCTGCCGATGTCGCTGGTGTCCGGCATCGTCGCGCCGATCGCGGGCAGGCTGTCCGACCGGCTGTCCGGGAAGTACGTCGCCATGGTCGGCTTCGTGGCCCTGACCATCGGTGTCGCGTGGCTCGCCTTCCAGATCAACGTCGGCATCAACGTGTGGACCCTGGTCGGGCCGCTGGTCGTGGCAGGCCTCGGCATCGGCTGCATCTTCTCGCCGCTGGCCAACCTGGCCGTGAGCACCGTCGCGCCGCCGCAGATGGGCGCTGCCTCCGGCGTGTTCAACACCACCCGGCAGGTCGGCGGCGTGCTGGGCAGCGCGGCGATCGGCGTGCTGCTGCAGGCCAGGCTGACCGTGTCCATGCACAACGCGGCCGTGACGGCGGCCGGCCAGTTGCCGGTTCAGTTCCGGCCCGCGTTCGTGAACAGCATGGTGCAGGCGGCCGGGTCGGCCACCGACGCGGGCGGCGGCAACGCCTGCCAACTGCCACCCGGCGTGCCGGCGGCCCTGACGAGCAGGCTGTGCTCGTTGGGCGCCACCACGTTCCAGCACGGCTTCACCGACGCGGCCAGGGCGACGATGATCCTGCCCGCAGCGGTGCTGGCCCTCGGCGCGTTGGCCTGCGTCGGCATCGCACGGCGGCCCCGACCGTCCGTCCAGGACACGACACCGCGCCAGGAGCAGGACGCGGTACCCGCGTAAGAGCCGGGGTACGGGACGGGCCGCACCGGCCCGCCCCGTACCCTCCGGCCGTGCGTCTCGTGCTTGCCTCAGCGTCTCCAGCCCGCCGTGCTGTGCTCCGCGCCGCGGGGATCGAACCCGTCGTCATCGTGTCCGGAGTGGACGAGGACGCCGTCGCCGCCGCGCTGACCAATCCGTCAGCAGCCGACCAGGTCGCGGCGCTCGCCGCGGCCAAGGCCGACGCGGTGGCCGACGGTCTGGACGATGACGACGCCGTCGTGATCGGCTGCGACTCCATGCTGTTCCTGACCGGCGACAACGGCCCGGAACTGCTCGGCAAACCCGGCACCGTGGAACTGGCCAGGGAGCGCTGGGCGGCGATGGCGGGCGGCACCGGCACGCTGCTCACCGGCCACGCCATGCTGCGGCTGACCGGTGGCGTCATCACCGCCAGGTCCAGTGGTGTCCGGATGACCGAGGTGCGCTTCGGACAGCCGAGCGAACGTGAACTGGAGGCCTATCTGGCCTCCGGCGAACCACTCGACGTGGCGGGCGCCTTCACCCTGGACGGCCTCGGCGGCTGGTTCGTGGAGGGCGTGGACGGCGATCCGTCCAGCGTGATCGGCATCAGCCTCCCGTTGACCAGGCAGTTGCTCGCCGACGTCGGCGTCAGCGTCATCGACCTGTGGACGCGGTGAGCAGTACCTGTTCTTCGCGCCACAACCAGACGGCCGGGTGGCGGTGGTACGTGGAATCATGCGACGTGAGCGGCCCGCACGCCGGTGGGTCGTACCGCTCACCGAGGAGGTAGGCGTGCCCGAGCTCGGACAGCCAGTGACGCTGCGCAAGGTCCTGGTCGCCAATCGCGGCGAGATCGCCGTCCGGGTGATCCGCGCCTGCAAGGACGCCGGGCTGGCCAGCGTGGCCGTCTACGCGGACCCGGATCGGGACGCCCCGTTCGTCCGCATCGCCGACGAGGCGTTCGGCCTGGACGGCACCACGCCCGGCGACACCTACCTCGCCATCGACAAGCTGCTGGACGTGGCCAAGCGGGCCGGTGCCGACTCCGTGCACCCCGGCTACGGCTTCCTGTCCGAGAACGCCGAGTTCGCGCAGGCCGTGCAGGACGCCGGTCTGGTGTGGATCGGCCCGGACCCGCAGGCCATCCGCGACCTCGGCGACAAGGTGACCGCGCGGCACATCGCGACCAGGGCAGGCGCCCCGCTGGTGCCCGGCACGTCCGAGCCGGTCAACGGGCCGGACGAGGTGATCGCGTTCGCCGACGAGTTCGGCCTGCCGGTGGCCATCAAGGCAGCGTTCGGCGGCGGCGGCCGTGGCCTGAAGGTGGCGCGCACCCGCGAGGAGATCCCCGAACTGTTCGACTCCGCGGTCCGCGAAGCCGTCGCCGCGTTCGGCAGGGGCGAGTGCTTCGTCGAGCGCTACCTGGACAAGCCGCGGCACGTCGAGGCCCAGGTGCTGGCCGACAAGCACGGCACCGTGATCGTCGTCGGCACCCGTGACTGCTCGCTGCAGCGCCGCCACCAGAAGCTGGTCGAGGAGGCCCCGGCGCCCTACCTGTCCGACGAGCAGCGGGCCGAGATCCACTCGTCGGCCAAGGCGATCTGCGCCGAGGCCGGCTACTCCGGTGCCGGCACCGTCGAATACCTGGTCGGCACCGACGGCACCATCTCGTTCCTCGAGGTCAACACCCGGCTGCAGGTCGAGCACCCGGTCAGCGAGGAGACCGCGGGCGTCGACCTGGTCCGCGAACAGTTCCGGATCGCGGCAGGTGAGCCGCTGCGGTTCACCGAGGATCCGACGCCGCGCGGCCACGCCATCGAGTTCCGGATCAACGGCGAGGACGCCGGCCGCAACTTCCTGCCCGCCCCCGGCACCGTGACCACGTGGATCCCACCGGAGGGCCCCGGCGTCCGGGTGGACTCCGGCGTCGAGCCGGGCAGCGTGATCGGCGGTGCGTTCGACTCGCTGCTGGCCAAGGTGATCATCGTCGGCGAGGACCGCACGCAGGCCCTGGAGCGGGCACGGCGGGCGCTGGACGAACTGGTCGTCACCGGCATGGCCACCGTGGTGCCGTTCCACCGGGCAGTGGTGCGCGACCCGGCGTTCGTCGGCGACGAGAACGGCTTCACGGTGCACACGCGGTGGATCGAGACCGAGTTCGACAACACCATCCCGCCGTTCGAGGGCGCCGCCGAGGCCGAGGACGAGGCCGACCGGCAGACCGTGGTGGTCGAGGTGGGCGGTCGACGGCTGGAGGTGTCGCTGCCCGGTGACCTGGCCATCGGCGGCGGTGCCGGTGCCGCCGCCGGCAAGGCCAAGCCGCGCAAGCGGGCAGGCGGGAAGTCGGCGGCCGCGGTGTCCGGTGACGCGGTGGCCGCGCCGATGCAGGGCACCATCGTCAAGGTCGCCGTCGCCGACGGCCAGGCCGTCGAAGCGGGCGAGCTGATCGTCGTGCTGGAGGCCATGAAGATGGAGAATCCCGTCACGGCACACAAAGCGGGCACGGTGACCGGGCTCGCGGTGGCCATCGGTGACGCGGTGACCCAGGGCAGTGTGCTGTTGGAGATCAAGGACTGACGTCTGCTGACAGAGGTCACGGCCTAGTTAGTTCAGATGTCACGGTGGTCGCACGTGGAACCGCCGTACCATCAACAGGTGGCCGAAGTGCAGCGTTCCCAGATCCGTATCGGTGATACCGAGCGGGAGTCCGCGCTGGCCGCGCTCGGCGAACACATGAGCGCGGGTCGCCTGGACATCGACGAGTACGGAGACCGCTCGGCGCGGGTGCCGACGGCCAAGACATGGGGCGAACTGACCGACCTGTTCACCGACCTGCCCGGCCCTCACCCGACCTTCGGCGCTGCCCAGCCCGCCGCGGCCCCTGCCCAGCAGCCGCAGGCCCCGGCGGTGCGGCCGGCGCAGGGCATCCCGTTTCGCCAGCGAGCGGCCGCTGCCGCCGTGCCGCTGGCCGGCCTCGTGGCGCTCGCCCTGTTCCTGACCGTCATCCACTGGTGGGTCATCTTCCTGCTGCCGGCCGCCGTGGTGATGTTCAGCGGAGCCATCTTCGGTGACGACGTGAAGCACCAGCGCCGGCTGACCCGCGAGCGGCAGCGGCAGGAGCAGCGCGCGATCCGCCGGCGTGGCCGCGACTGGTAGTCGCCGGCATGGAACCCGTTGAGATCAACGCGGGCGCGTACTACCTGCGTCAGTTGCGCGCCGACAACCGGATCGACGACCGCCCTGCCCTGGTGGCCGCGTTCGCCGACGCCGGGCTGCGCCGCTGGGTGACCCGGTGGCGGATCGACAACATGGCCGACGCCACCGACTACGTGGCGCGCCGGGCCGAGGAGTGGGTCACCGGCGAGCGGTGCTCGTGGGCCGTCGCCGAGCCGACGTCCGGCGCCCTGCTCGGCGAGGTCGACCTGATCCGCCTCGACCAGGACTGGCACGTGGCCGAGGCCGGTTGCTGGGTGGGCCCGGAGTACCGGGGCAAGGGTGTGGCGTCGGTCGGGCTTGGTGCCGCCCTGCGGTTCGGTGAGGGCGCGCTCGGCCTGACCCAGGTGGACTACGTGCACGCCCCGGACAACCTGGCATCCGAGCAGGTCGCGGGAAAATGCGGCTTCACCCGGGTCGGCCTGCGCGACGGCCTTGTCGTGCACCGCATGAAATTCGCGCCTCCCGCCCAGTGACGGTGCTGTACCGCACGGTTGCCAGGGCGGCTACGGTTGCCGGGTGCGGACCCCCCACCCGGGTCACCTGATCGGCGCGCTCGGGATCGCCCTCGTCGTCGTGGTCGGCGCGGCGCTGGCCACCGGCACCCGGTCACCGATCTTCACGGCGAACGAGCCAGGCGTGGCCATGCCCGCGCCGCTGTCGGCGTTGCCGCCGACCACCACCCCCGCCACGTCGACGCTGCCGCCGAGGCCGGGCAGCCTCCCGCTGAACGGCGTCGACCCGTGCACGATTTTGACCTCGTCCCAGCGCGCCGACCTCAGCCTGGACACCACGCCGACCCCGTACACCGACGAGGAGTTCGACAAGGCGAAGGCGTGCGGCATCCGTGGTCGGGACAGCGGCACGGAGGCCAGGCTCGCGCTGGTGCTGGACATGGGTGTCGACGTGTGGCTCAGC
>DASXYT010000295.1:0-15496 GCA_036502345.1 Pseudonocardiaceae bacterium
CATCCTCCGCGCTGCGAACAACAGGACGCCGCCCACCAATGCATTCCGGTGGGCGGCGTCCTGTTGCTGTGCCGCTACTGCCGGGTGGGGACGATGCGCACGACCTGCGGGTCGTGGTCGCTCGTCTGGTTCGCGAACTCGGCGTTGATGTGCACGACCTGGTACTGGAACTTCGCGATCGACGGGTCGATCAGGATGTGGTCCAACACCTCCGACGAACCGTCGAAGTCGTACGTGTACTGCTGGTTCTTCGGGAGCGTGTCGATCAGGTCGGTCAGCGCGCTGCCGCTGGTGAGCAGGCTCGCGGCGGTGGAGAACTGGTAGTCGTTCAGGTCACCGACCACCACCACGTTGGCCGCCTTGTCGACCTTCTGGACGCTGGTGACGAAGTTGTGCACTTCCTGCGCCTGCAGGTCGCGCTGCGACTCCGACGTCCGTGCCGGCGGCTGGAACCTGCCCTCGTCGGGCTGGTCGCCCAGCTTGGCCACGAAGTGGTTGGCCACCACGAACACCATCTGGCCCTGGAACAGGAACTGGCCGACCAGCGGCTTGCGGCTGGCGCCCCACGCCGTCGTGTTGGTCGGGTCGATCCGGCCCGGCGACGCGGACAGCTGCGGCACGCCGTGTTCGTTCAGCACGCTCACCGGAGTGGTCGCCGTTCCGCCCGGAATGTCCACGAAGGACACTCGCGCCGGGTTGAACAGGAAGACCTGGCGGATGTTGCCGCCCGGCTGACCACCGTCGGCGTCGTTCACCGGGTCGATCTCGCGCCACTGGTACTGCGGGCCACCCGCCGCGACGATCGCGTTGGTCAGGTCGGTCAGTGTGACGTCCGCTGCCACCACACCGTCATCGGTGGCACCGTCGTTGTCCTGGACCTCCTCGACGGCCACGATGTCCGGGCTGGCGAGATTCTTGACCACACCCTGGGCCAGCGCTGCGAACTTGGTCGCCGGGTCGCTCGGGGCCAGGTTCTCCACGTTGTACGTGGCGATGGCCAGCTGGTTGGCCTTCTGCGGCGTCGCGACGACCGGCTGGATGCCGCCGGAGGTGAGTGTGCCGATCGTGGTGGCTTCCAGCTCGTAGCCACCGAACTCGCTGTAGGTCAGCGGGCCGACGGTCGCGCCGGTGAGCGTGTCG
This sequence comes from Pseudonocardiaceae bacterium, assembly GCA_036502345.1. Lineage (GTDB taxonomy): Bacteria > Actinomycetota > Actinomycetes > Mycobacteriales > Pseudonocardiaceae > DATEPR01. Next base: position 1,141 of record DASXYT010000295.1, read on the forward strand.
CCGACGTTGGCCTCGGGCGCCTTGGGGCCGCCCGCCACGGTGACGATCTCCAGCTTGCCGGTGTCCCGGTCGGTGTAGGAGGGCAGGAGCAGACCACCGCGCGGGGTCTTGTCCACGTTGGGCTTGTCGGTCACGTACAGCTCGCCGAAGCTGTCCGTCGGGCCGACGACCCTGGCGTCGTCCACCTCCATCAGTTCGCTCTCGTGCGACTTGAAGTAGTCGAGGGCGAAGTCCTTCGGCTGCAGGATCAGCGACTCGACGTCACCGCCGCCGACGTCCTCGGCCTGCGCGGTGGGCACCGTGTCGGGCTTGATCACCACGGGCGCCGGCAGGGCGTTGCCACTGGAGGAGATGGTCCACGTGGCCTTCTCCAACTCGGTGACGGCCAGGTCGAGGCTGGTGGCGGCGGGCGCGTCCGGGTGGAAGTCGGCGATCAGGCCGCTGACCGACACGTCGTCGCCGACGGCGACGGCGGGCGTCTTGGAGCCGTTGAAGACGAACAGGCCCGCGCTGCCGATCTTGGTCTTGTCGGGGTCCGGTTCCTGGAACCAGAAGCCGCGGGAACTGCCGGTGGTCGCGACGGCGGTGACCACACCGGTCACTCCGGTGACGTTCTGCCCGTTGAACGGCGACAGGAAGCTGTTGCCGTGGATGTCCTGGATGGTCGGCGTCGCGGCGGGGTCGGCCGCGGGCGTCGCCGCGCCGGAGGTAACCGGCAGCAGCGCTATGGCCAGCCCCGCTACGAGTGCCGGTGCGGCACCCAGCACGGCTGTGCGGGCTAATAACGATCGAGTCACGCTCGTCCTCCCTCGATGAACGGTCGAGGCATCGTGCCTGGAGGGAGTGAACGAAAGGAAGACCCGGCGGTAACAACACACATGACCAGAGAACTAAATCGGCACGAATGGCCCAAAAGCGCCCAGCGAGGTGGTAATTCGAGGCTGGAAACGCCGAACGCCCCACTCAGTGAGATGGGGCGTTCGCTGGCGGTAGCGGTGGGATTTGAACCCACGGAGGGTTTCCCCTCACGCGCTTTCGAGGCGCGCTCCTTCGGCCGCTCGGACACGCTACCGGGAGCTACGATACCGGACCGCCTACTGCCGGAAGAACCGGTCCAACAGTGCCGCGCACTCCTCGGCGAGCACCCCGCCGACGACCTCGGGGCGGTGGTTGAGCCTGCGGTCGCGGACCACGTCCCACAGCGACCCGACGGCGCCGGTCTTGGGTTCCCACGCGCCGAACACCACCTTGGCCACCCGCGCCGCGACCAGCGCGCCGGCACACATGGTGCACGGCTCGACGGTCACCGCGATCGTGCAGCCGAGCAGGCGCCAGCCGTCCCCGTGCGCGGCGGCGGCCGCGCGCAGCGCCAGGATCTCGGCGTGCGCGGTGGGGTCGCCGAGCCGTTCCCGCGCGTTGGCCGCCCTGGCCAGTTCGACACCGTCGGCGTTCCACACGACGGCACCGATCGGCACGTCCTCGGTACCGGCGGCCGCCGATGCCTCGATGGCCGCACGGACACGTCGGGCGTCGGAGCTCACGACTGGATGACAGAGAGCAACGCCGAGAACTGCTCGGCGAAGCCACAGCGCTGCGCGATCATGTTCAACTGCTCGTCCGGGTACAGGTCGATCTCGTCGATGATCACCTGGAGTTCGGCGTCCGGCAGGCCGAGATCGGCGAGGATGGCCAGGTCCCCTTCCGGCCACACGCCCTCGTCGTCCTCTTCGGGGGCGTCCACCCGCAGCAGATCCAGCACGTCGGCGGCCACGTCGTAGTCCAGGGCCGCGGCCGCGTCGGACAGCACGAGGGCCACCCCACCCGGTGTCGGCCGCAGGATGATGAAGAACTCGTCGTCCACCGCGAGCAGGCCGAAGGCAGCCCCCGTGGACCTGATCCGGCGCAGCTCCGTGATCGCCGCGTCCAACTCGCCGAGTGCCGCGTCGTCCATGCGGGCACACCGCCACCGTCCGTCCTCGCGGACGACGGACACCGCGAAGCCGTCCGGCCCCTGGTCTGCCATGCACACACCGTATGCGTCGATCGAACTGCCCGAAAGTAGATCCCCCCTCAGTGCGCGGAACGGCGAGAACGCCATCCGGTCGTGATCGGTGTCACTATCAACGGCATGAGTACCGTGCCTCGCCATTCACCAGCCGAAATGCCCGTCAACGGAGCCGACCCGAGGTTTACCGGGTTGGTGGAGGCGGCCAGGGTGCTGCAACCACGCACGGTGGCGTTGCGCCGAGCGGTACACCGCCATCCGGAGGTCGGACTGCGACTACCTGTCACCCAGGCCGCGATCCTGCGCACGCTGGGCGGCCTGCCGCTGAAGGTGCGGTCCGGCGCGGGCCTCAGTTCGGTGGTCGCGGTGCTGGACGGCGAGCGGCCGGGCCCGACGGTGCTGCTGCGCGCCGACATGGACGCGCTGCCGCTGGCCGAGCGGACCGGGCTGGCCTTCGCGTCCGAACAGGACGCGGCGATGCACGCCTGCGGCCACGACACCCACCTCGCGATGCTGGCCTCGGCCGCGCGGCTGCTGTGCGACCGGCGGGCCGCGCTGGCCGGGCACGTCGTCTTCATGTTCCAGCCGGGCGAGGAAGGTCCCGGCGGAGCTGTCCCGATGATCGAGGAGGGTGTGCTGACCGCTGCCGGGCCGCCGGTCGACCGGGCGTTCGCGCTGCACATCACGGCCAACCACACGTCCGGCGTCGTCACGTGCCGGCCCGGTCCGCAGATGGCCTCGTCGGACACGTTCACCGTGCAGGTCACCGGCCGTGGCGGCCACGGGGCCATGCCGCACGACGCGCTGGACCCGGTGCCGGCCGCCGCCGCCATGGTCGGGGCGCTGCAGACGATGATCACCAGGCGGATCGCCGTGTCCGAGCCCGCCGTGCTGACCGTCGGCAAGATCGCCGCCGGCACCACCACCAACATCATTCCCCGGCACGCCACGCTGGAGGGCACCGTCCGGACGCTGTCCGAGACCACCCGCTCGCTGGTGCACACCGAGTTGCGCCGGGTGTGCGAGCACGTCGGCGCCGCGTACGGCTGCGAGGTGGACGTGATCGTGCGGCGCGGCTACGGGGTCACGGTGAACGACGAGGTCGTCGCCCCGAGGGTGCTCGGCCTGGCCAGGGACGTACTCGGTGCGCGGCACGCCGAGCCGATGGCGCACCCGCTGATGGGCGCCGAGGACTTCTCCTACGTGCTGGACAAGGTGCCCGGCGCACTGGCCTTCCTGGGTGCCAGCCCGCCCGGGGTGCACCCGTCCGACGCCGCGCCCAACCACTCCGACCAGGTCGTGTTCGACGAGTCGGCGATGGAGTACGGGGTGGCGCTGTACGCGGCGTTCGCGCTGGACGCGCTGTCCTGACACGAACACGACGCGGCAGGAATCGGTGCAGCGGCCGGCGTGCTTGCCGCTGCCGGGTGCCGATGAGCGAGGATGGGGCCCGTGCGAGGCATCTGTGTGCTCGGCCTGGGTCTGATCGGCGGTTCGGTGCTGCGAGCGGCGGTCGAGAGCGGCAGACCGGCCTGGGGCGCGACGGCCTCACCGGATGACGAGCGGGCTGCCGTCGCCGACGGCTACCAGGTCGAACCGTCGGTACGGGACGCACTGCGCAGGGCCGCCGACACCGACGCGCTCGTCGTGCTGGCCGCTCCGCTGCCAGCCGTCGACGAGTTGCTGCGGGCTGTCGCCGAGGTCGCTCCGACGTGCCGGCTGACCGACGTGGTCAGCGTGAAACGGCCGGTCGGCGCCTCGGTTCGGCGCCTGACCCCGGAGGCCCGGTACGTCGGCGGACACCCGATGGCCGGCAACTCGGTGTCCGGCTGGCCCGCCGGTTCGGCGACGCTGTTCCACCGGGCGGCGTGGGTGGTCACCACGGACGACACCGAGGATGTCGACCTGTGGTCCGACGTCGCCGCGTTCGCGCTGGACTGCGGCGCCCACGTGGTGCCGGCCGACACCGCAGAGCATGACGCGGCCGTGGGCCGGGTGTCGCACCTGCCACACGTGCTGGCCGCCGTGCTCGCGTCGGTCGGCGCCGGCGGTGGACCACTGGCCCTGGCGCTGGCCGCCGGTTCGTTCCGGGACGGCACGAGGGTGGCCGGCGCGCGGCCGGAGCTGACCAGGGCGATGTGCGAGGGCAACAGGGACGGACTTCTGGCCGCGTTGGACGACGCGCTGGGCCAGTTGGGTGCGGCCCGGGGTTCGCTGGCGTCCACCGGTTCGCTCGGCGCGACGCTCACCACGGGTCACGTGGGCCGCGCCGAGTACGACCGGATGGCCTCGGCGGAGCGGGACAAGCTGGTCATCCGGCTGGACGCGCCGGACACCATGGCCGAGTTGGCTGAACTGGGCAGGCGCGGCGGCCGCATTGTGCGGCTGGACGGGGCCACAGCGCTGGCCGAGATACCAAATCCGATTTGAGGTGTTACGAATCTCGGGTCGGCAACGATCCGGGTGTCGGATCAGGTCATCGGAATAGCTTCATCGGATGGAGCGTCGCCGGATGGCCGTGGTGCTCGCCGGTCTGGTGTTGGTCGGCGGTGGCGTGATCGCTCTGCGCCTGGGTGGGGGCACCGCCCACGAGGCCGTGCCACCACCACCGCCACCGGTGCCGACGTCGGTCAAACCGTTCAGCGCGGAAGGCGTGCTCGCGCCCACCCCGGACCACCGGCCGGGTGCTCCCATCGGGCTACGCGTCATCCCGGGGCCGCGCAGGCTGCAACTGAGGTGGGGTTCGGCGGTGCCCCAGGCGCTCGACCCGGTCGGTGCCGTCGGCTACGACGTGCGCTGGGGTATCGGCCCGGTGCTCGACCACGATCTGCTGGTGGTGGAGCCGTTCGCCGAGTTGGACGACCTCAGGCCCAACCAGCAGGTCCGGGTCCAGGTGCGCACCGTGGACCAGTTCGGCCAGCGGTCCACGCCTGTCACCACGACAGGTGCCGCGCAGTCGGACGCGGCAGCGGGACCGGACAACGCGCTGGTCGACGACTTCGCGGGCGACCAGGTGCCCGACCCGACGCACTGGGAGTTGGGCAACCAGTGCGCGCAGGCCAGCGGTGGCGCTGCCAACGACAGGCTGGTGGTGCTCAACAACTGCGGCCAGTCCTCGGCGACGCTGCGGTCCCGGGTGCCGTTCCTGTTGCGGCCGCGCGCGGGAGCGCTGCACGGCGAACTCGGCCGCTTCACCATCGACACCGACTCCCCCGGCGAGGACGGCGAGATGGACATCGACCTGGTGCCGGGGCCGGTGACCATGATCGACGGATCGAGCAACGACTCACTCGTGACGACGAAGCCGGGCACCGCGGCCGTGGACGGCGACCTGCCGCCGGGCACGATCCGGGTGCGGATCGTGGCCAACGTCGATCCCGACTCCGATGCCCCCACCGATGTGGTGCAGGTGTCGGCAGGCCCGCACACCCCGACGGTGCCGATCGCGGCCCGCACGCTGCATCCCATTCCCCGGCCCTACATCGGCATGTCGGTGCGCTGGGACGTGGTGCTGCGCACCGACGGCGTCGAGGTGCTGCGCAACGGTGTCCTGGTGGCCGGCGCCAACGTCGTACCCACGTGGACGACCGCGACACCGCTGATCGAGTTCGGCGGCCCGAGCCTGGACCAGCAGCGCGACGACGTGAGCATGGTCGGCTACGGCGGCGCGCCCACGAAGACGCCACCGCTGATCGCGGCGCCGGGGCTGCTGGCGGGCGGTTTCCCCATCGTGACACCGGGTGCGTCGGCGAAGGCGATCACCAGCAAGGACGACGGCCCCGGCAGCGGCCTGCTGCGGATGACCGTGCTCGCCTCGCCGAACAACCCGACGGCGCTGGTCACGGTGAACGGCAGGGACCCGAAGTTCGCGGTGAAGCTCGGCGACAGGACCTACACCCTGGTGCCCGCGGTGCCGGGCACGCCGCTGCTGGCAGGCGTGCGTTATCCGCTGGTGGCCAGGATTCCGGCCAGCGCGCTGACCGGTCAGCAGGACCTGCCGGTCAATCTGGTCGCGGACGCGCCGGCCAGCTATCCCGACCAGCTCACCGTGGACTCGATCGACCTGGACATCACCCCGGGACCGGGCACGGAGGCCGTGACCTCGCGGGTGGCGGGCCCCGGACTCACCACCACGCCGCCGCAGTTGGCCGCGATCTCCACGGACGTGCTCAACGCCAGCGGCAACGTGCCGACCAGCGGCAAACCGCTCCCCCGAGGGCGGGCCGTGCTTGAGGTGACGATGGACGGCGCCGGCACCCAGCGGGCCACCGGCCAGTTGGCCGGCCTGGCCGGCTTCGAGGTATGGCTGGACAACGTCGAACTCGTCGCCGTGTCGACCGACAAGGACGGGCCCGGGATCGCCGGCACCTGGCAGATCGCGTTCGACACCGGCAGTCAGTCGGCCGGGCCGCACAACATCGACGTCCGCGCGTACAGCACCCAACGTGGACCGTCGTTCGGCGAAACCTTCACCAGCTACCAACTGGGGCAATAGGTCCGGCACTGAGTTCGGCGTCACTGCTCACCATTCAGAGCTGGACCGTTGTGCCACGATGGCAGCATGTCCGGTGCCTTCATCATCGACGCTGCCCGAACCGTATTCGGCCGCTACCGGGGTGGATTGTCCGGTGTGCGGGTCGACGACCTGGCCACCCTCCCGGTGACCGAACTGCTGCACCGGCACGGGCCGGAGGGCAGCGGCACGCTCGACCCGGCGTCAGTGGACGACGTGATCTACGGCAACACCAACGGGGCCGGTGAGGAGAACCGCAACATCGGCCGGATGGTGGCGCTGCTGGCCGGGCTGCCGGCGACCGTGCCCGGTGTGACCGTGAACCGGCTGTGCGCCTCCGGCGGCGAGGCCGTCGTGCAGGCCGCCAGGGCGATCGGCATGGGCGACGCGGACCTGATGATCGCCGGTGGTGTCGAGGGCATGACCAGGGCGCCGTTCGTGGTGCCCAGGGCCAGCAGGCCGTTCGACGACAAGCTGGAAGCCGTCTCCACGGCGTTGGGCTGGCGGCTGGTCAACCCGAAGATGCGCCCCGAGTGGACGATCCCGCTGGGCAAGGCGGCCGAGGACGTCGCCGTGTCGCTGGGCATCGGGCGCGCCGAGATGGACGAGTGGGCACTGTTGTCGCACCAGCGGGCCGCGGCCGCGTGGGCCGACGGCGTGCACAAGGACTTCGTGGTGCCGGTGACGCTGGCCGACGGGTCGACGGTGGAGCGGGACGAGTCGGTCCGCGCGGACACCACTGCGGAGAAGTTGGCCAGGCTCAAGTCGGCGTTCTCCGCCGAAGGGCCGGTCACCGCGGGCAACTCGTCACCGTTGAACGACGGCGCCTTCGCCTCCCTGGTCGGCACCCGCGAGGTGGCCGACCGGCTGGGCGTCGAGCCGATCGGCGAGGTGCTGGGTTCGGCTGTTGCCGCGCTGGAGCCGCAGCGGTTCACGCTCGCCCCGGTGGGTGCGGTGTACAAGCTGCTGTCCCGGTTGGGCATCGGGTTCGACGACGTGAACCTGTGGGAGGTCAACGAGGCGTTCGCCGCGATGGTCCTTTCCGTGCTGCACGAACTGCCCGAGATCGACAGGGACCGGGTGAACGTGCACGGCGGCGCGCTGGCCTACGGGCACCCGCTCGGCGCTTCCATGCCGAGGGTGATCGTGGACGTGTGCCGGCACCTGCGTTCGCGCGGCGGCGGCATCGGTGTCGCGATGGCGTGCATCGGGGTCGGCCAGGGCATGGCCGTCGCCGTCCGGGTCTAATCCTTCAACTCGGGGCCGCGTAGGGCGGACACGACGGCGCCGATGTGCGCCACGGTGCCGGCGAGTTGGTCCGCGTCCAGCTTCGGCGGATCGGCGGGCCGCCGTTGGGCACGTACCGCGTCGGCGATGTCCCGGAGTGAGGCCACCACCAGGTCGACGTCGTCGGTGGGCGGCGCCGGATCACCCTGGGCGATCTCGACGGCGACCTTGGTGACCGAGCCGGTCACCCGTTCCAGGCCGATGATCGCCGGGTACCAGGCCGACGCCAGCCGACCGGCCGCCGACGGCTCGACCAGCACCCGCTGCAACTCGGTGCGCAGGTCGGAGAGCTGCCGATAAGTGCGGCGGCGCAACGAGGTCCGGCCGTCCGGGTTGGTCCGCAGCGCGAGGTCGGCGTAGTCGGCGACGGCGTCCACCGCGTCGGCGAGTCGACCGCCGATCCTCGGCGTCCTGCTGCCCGGCCACAGCAGATAGCCGAACACCAGCACGACGGCACAGCCAACCAGGGTGTCCACCACGCGTGCCAGCAGCAGGTCCCAACTGCCGGCGTGGCCGATCTCCAGCAGCAGGATCACCAGCGGGGTGAGCGTCGTGGAGAACATGCCGAACTGGCGGACCTGCGTGATGGGCAGCAGGAACGCGATGCCTGCGGCCAGCGCGACGAGCACCCAGCCGTTCGGGTTCAACGCCAGCACACCTGCGCCGAGGACTGCGCCGACCAGCGTGCCGCCACCGCGCTGCACGGCCCGCGCGAACACGGAGCCGAAGTCCGGCTTGAGCACGATCGCCACGGTCAGGGCCAGCCAGTAGGACCGCTCCAGCGGCACGAGTTGGGTCAGCACCTCGGCGGCTGCCATGCACACGGACAGCCGCAGCGCGTGTAGCCAGGCGGCCGGGCCGGCCAGCACGTCGTCGAACCAGACGTCCAGACGTTCCCTGGTGCTCGGCCTGCGCCGGTCGGGCCGGTCCGGGCGGTCGGCCAGATCCTCGTCGGCCAGCACGGCGGCGACAGCGCGGAGCCCGTCGGTCAGGGCGAGCACTGCGGGCGAACCCCGTTCCGGCAACGCGAGATCGCCGGGCGGCTCGTCGGCCCGGACCGCGGCGGCCAGCGTGCGCACGGCGTCCACAACGGACTTCGGTGGCCGGTGCCGCCCGGACAGCAGGGCGACGGACGCCTCCACGATGGGCGTCGCGTCGGACAGCACGAGGAACAGCCGCCGGTACACCTGGTCGCGGCCGTGCAGCCGGGAACGAGCGGCGAGCAGCGCGTCGTAGGCCTTGTTCAGGGCCGTGGTGAGGGCGTGCCGGCCACCGCGTGCCGCAGGCGTGCCGGACAGCGTGAGTAGTGCAGCGATGCGGTCGAAGACGGCGGCGACCAGTTCCCGTTCCGGCGCCGTGGCCCGCAGTGGCCACGCGGCCAGCGACAACAGCAGCGCCCAGCCCGCGCCAACCGCGAACCAGGCCAGTGCCACCGGTGGACTGACCACTGTGGACTCATGGGTGCCGAGAACGATGTAGACCAGCAGTTGCAGGCTGGCCAGCGACGCGTTGTTGCCCGCCGCGCTGATCACGCCGGAGAACGCGGCGACACCGACGACCAGCACGACGGTCCACCAGCCGTGCTCGCCGGCCAGCGCACCGAGGAAGAAGCCGATGGCCCCGGCCGACACGGCGAACCCGCTGCGTCGGGCCCGGTCCCGGTACGGGCCGGAGATGGACGTCACGGTGCCGCACATGCCGCCGATCGCGGCCAGCACACCGGGCAGGATGTGGCCGGTCGCGATGCCGACCGCGATCGGACCCGCGATGCCGGCGACGGCCCTGACCGCGCGTTTCCAGTCGATCGGGGCCTTGACCGGGACCAGCAGCTCGGTCAGCCAGCCGGGTGCGGCGACGTCGACAGCCGCCCGGACCTGTGGTCCGGGCGGCCGGGGATCTGCCGTAGGACCCGCGCCCACGGGGTCAACGTAGTGGGTCGGGCGGTTTGGCGCCCTTGCTCAGACCCGGGCGGGCCCGGTCGTGGTCGGCAGCCACTTCCACATGCCGTCACCACGGGCCGCCAGCACACCCAGGATCGCCAGGATGATCACGCCGGCCGCCTCGACCACCAGGGTCGTCTTCAGCAGCGGCGCCGCTGTGGTCTCCTTGAAGCCGAACAGGCCCCAGAACATGCTGACCAGCAGGGCGGCCAGGGTGCCGAGGGTGAACAGCGAGGAGAGCGTGGCCATGATGCCGAGCATCCGGCCGGGCACGGCGCACACCGCGATCGCGAGCACGACGCCGACGATGGCGTTCACCAGGAACAGCGGGCCGATCAGGCTCACTGTGTTGTAGCCGATACCCCACAGGTGGTAGTGGATCCAGGCCATGCCCAGCAGCAGGGCCGCTCCCACGACCCGCAGGCCCACCGTGAGCAGGAAGTTCCCGCGCGCCGTGGCCGGTCGCACGGCGGTGTCACTCGTAGCCATATCGCCTCCTCGGACGCCGGTTTTGTCTTCGTTGCCGTTTCGTTCCTGAAGGTAGTACGGACGAACCCGCTCGAAGGATCGGTTCGGACGGGCACAATACGTAGGTCAGGCTGTGTGTCGAAGCTGACACCGATAGGAACAGGATGCGCATGGCAGCGAAGCGCCGCAGGTCAATCCATTCGGACAGCTCGGCCGTACCCACTGATGTGGCCAGGATAGGCATACCGATCGAGGGACTACCCGACGAGACGCTGCTCGCCGGGTTGGGCACGGGTGACGCCGAAATCGCCGTCGCCTTCGTCCGCCGGTTCCAACGAACGGTGTTCGGTGTGGCCGTAGCGGTGCTCGGTGACCCGAAGCTGGCGGAGGACGTCGCACAGCAGACCTTCGAACGTGCCTGGAAGCACGCTCAGGTGTACGACTCGCGGCGCGGCTCCGTGCGGACCTGGCTGACCACGATCGCGCACAACCTGGCCATCGACGTGGTCAGAGCACGAAAGCCGGTACCCATCGACCCGGCGGAGCTGACCGACATGCTCGGCGCCGTCCGGGACACGCCCGAACGCAGGGCGATGGCCAGCGAGGACTCGGCCGAGCTGCGGGCCGAGCTCGCGCTGCTGCCGAGGGAACAGGCACGGGCGGTGGTGCTGGCCGGGATCTACGGCATGACCGCCAAGCAGATCGCCGAGTTGGAGAAGATCCCGTTGGGTACGGCGAAGACGCGGATCCGGACGGCGATGGAGAAATTGAGGATCAAACTGAGTGTGAAGCGGGCCGACCATGAGTGACCTGAGCTGCGAGCGAATGCACGAACTAGCCCCGGAGCTGGCGCTGGACATCCTGTCCGGCTACGAGCGGGCGACCGCACAGGCCCATCTCAACGAATGCCCCAGCTGCCGCGCCTACGTCAGTTCGTTGACGCAGGTGAGCGACCGGCTGCTCACCCTGGTGCCGAGTGCCGAGCCGCCGGTCGGCTTCGAGGACCGGGTGTTGTCCAAGATGGGTCTGACCCCACCGAAGCCGCGTCAGCAGCGGCGGTGGTTTCCCATCGCGGTGGCCGCCGCGGTGGCAGCGCTGATCTTCGGTGTCGGCGGCTGGGTGATCGGCGATGTGGCGACCTCGCACGCCACGTTCACCGCCGCTCCCTCGGACAACGACCCCGACCAGGTGATCCGGTTCGCCGCCCTGCGGACCACGACACATCACCAGATCGGGCAGGTTTTCACCTTCCAGGGCACTCCGTCCTGGGTGTACATGTCGATCGCCGCGGAACCACAGACCGACTGGGTGGCGTGCCAGCTGATCCAGCGCAACGGTCACGTGGTGAACATCGGATCGTTCAACCTGTCCGGTGGCAAGGGCAGTTGGGGCAACGAGGTGCCCGTCGACCCGAACAGCGTGGCGAGCGCGAGGATCATCACGGCGAGCGGAACCGTGCTGGCGTCGGCGACGTTCGGCAACAGTGGCCAGGCGTACCTGGGGCATCCGCGCTGATTCAGCATGGGTTCAGGTACGTACGTGACAGTGGTGGCATGACAAGGCGCATGAAGATCGGATTGGTGGCCGGGTCGGTGGTGTTGGCACTGGCCGGTATCGGCGGTGGAGTGGCGTTCGCGGCGGGTGGTTCGACCCCGCCGGTCGCCACTCCTGCTGCTTCGGCCACCCACCACAAGGCTCGACCGGCCCGTCGGGCCGAGCACGGTGAGCTGACCGTCCGGGCAGGTAAGGGCACCCAGGTCGTCGACGTGCAGCGTGGCCAGGTCACGGCGGTCAGCGCGACGTCGGTGACGGTGCGCAGCAAGGACGGCTTCTCGGCCACCTATGTGGTCGGCAGTTCGTCCAAGGTGCGGGCAGCAAAGAAGGCAGCCTCGATCTCGGCGGTCAGGACCGGCGACCGGGTAGGCGTGGTGGCGGTGCGCAGCGGTGGTGTGGTCACCGTCCGCAGGTTGGCCGACCCTCACCCGTAACAGCCCGTATTCAGGCCGATCGACCCAGTGACCCCGCGCGGCGGCGGAAAATATGTCCGAAGCCGACGGGGGTGCTGGCAACTTGGATGAGGAACGACAAGCGCTCGTCGAAGCGGTAGGGGCGGCCCTGCGCGGCAGCCAACAAGCCGCCGACTCCCTGGCCGACGCGGTGGCGGACCGGTTCGGGATCAACAGGACCGACCTGCGGCACCTGGAGTTGCTGTGCGCGGGCCCGCTGAGCGCCGGGCAGCTGTCCGAGCGCAGCGGCCTGTCCCGAGCGGCGATGACGGCCCTGATCGACCGGTTGGAGCGCAAGGGTTACGTCCGCCGAGCCCGCGATGTGGCCGACCGCCGGCGAGTGTTCGTGGAACTGACCGACCGCGCGAAAGCCGCGTCGGAAGAAATGTATGCCCCGCTGGCGAAGGACGGCCAAGCCCTGCTGGCGGGCTGCAGCGACGAACAGTTGACGGTCCTGCGAGAGTTCCTGTCCGCGGACCAGGCACTGAGCGAACGCCACCACGAGCGGATCCAGCCGGATTGCCCCAAGGCCGGTTGACAACCTTTTCGGCTCGGCCGCGATCTATCAGGTATGAGGACCGAGACGGCCGACCCGCCCGGTGAGGACTACCCGGCCTTCGTCGAACGCCGGGCCGCGCCACTGCACCGCACCGCGTACCTGCTGTGCGGTGACTGGCACCTGGCCAACGACCTGGTCCAGGAGACGTTGGCCAAGACACTGCGGCACTGGCCGAGGGTGCAGCGGGCGGAGAACCCGGACGCCTACGTCCACCGCATCCTGATCAACGAGACCCGCCAGCACTGGCGCCGTCACCGCCGACTCGTCCCCCTCGTGGCCGACCAGCACGACCCGGCACTGCCCGACCATTCCGACGGGGTGGTCGAGCGCACCGACCTGCTGCGCGCACTGCTGGCCCTGCCGCAGCGGCAGCGGGCCACCGTCGTGCTGCGCTACCTGTCCGGCCTGACCGAACGGGAAACCGCGCAAGCCCTGCACTGCAGCGTGGGCACCGTCAAGAGCCAGACCTCGCGTGCCCTGACCACCCTCAAGACCTTTCTGGATCGAACGGAGCTCTGCCGATGACCAAGCCGACCGAGGAACAACTGAGCGAGGCCCTGCGCGAGCTCGTCGCTGCCCAGCCCTTCGCACCCGACCCGGCCGCCATCCAGCGCCGCGGCGAGCACCTGCGCCGCCAACACCGCACGATCCGCATCGCCGGTGTCGCCGTGGTCGTGGCGGCGGTCGCGGTGACCACCGCCATCAGCGTCCGGCCGAACACCACCGTGCAGCGCGCGATCCCGACGCACACGCCTGCTGCTGCTCCCGGTCGGCAGCTGGTCAACCTCGCGGCGTCCGTCGCCGCCATTCCGGCGCAACAGGGCGACGCGTCCCTGGTGCTGCGCGACCAGCGCTACCCCACCGGCGAGGACGTCGCCGTCTACGACCTGTACGCGGACAACGGCAGGTACTACTTCGCCCAGCAGCGCAGCGGGCTGCCGGCCCAGGTCAAGGCGGACAACAACCAGGGCGACGGCGTGTTCCAGCGCGAGGTCGCCGACGCGATCTACGCCGTCACGGGCGACCTGAGCGTCGCCCGCCAGCGGATGGCCGACGCACCGCTCTCCCCCGGCCAGGCGTCGGAACCCCCGGCCACCACGGCCGACGCGGACGGCGTCGTGAACCTGGACAACTACGTCTGGGAGAACTCGATGGACGCGATCGTCGCGGGCTCGAGCAACCCCAAGGTCCGCGCCGGAGTGCTGCGCCTGCTGTCCACGCTGCCCGACATCACCGTCAAGCACGGCACGACGGACGGCCAGCCCTCGGTCACCATCGCGGCGGGCGGAGCCGAGTCGACGGCCGGCCAGGAGACGTGGATCATCAACGCGACCACGGGCATCCCGATCAAGTTCCTCGGCGGTGACCCCGACAAGCCCGACGTGACCATCACCTACGGCGTGACCCGGGTGTCGCTGGCCGACGTCGAGTCCGGCAAGTTCTGATCCGGTAGGCGGCGATGAGACGGCCCGGTGTGACCTTTCGTCGTGTTCAGGCCGTCATCCTGGGTATGAGGGGTATCGGCGGCGGATGGCAGGCGCGTGCCGGCCTGACCGTGCTCGCGGTCGTCGTGACGCT
>DASXYT010000296.1:0-10807 GCA_036502345.1 Pseudonocardiaceae bacterium
CCCGGCAGGCACTCCGAACGGGCCGGGCGCCCCGATCAGCCCGGTCTCGCCGGCCAGGGGCACCCCGCAGCCGCCCCGCGGCCAGGGCACCCCACCGGTCGGTCCGAACGGCCCGATCCGGCCGGCCGGCCCTGGTGGCCAGCCGACCCGTGCCGTCGGCATGCCGCCGCCGGGTGCCAGGCCGATGGGTCCACCCGCTGGTCAGCGTGGCCCGGGTGGTGCCGGTGCGCCCGGTGGACCGCAGGGCAGGCCCGGTCCCGGCAGACCGCCGGAACGGCCCACCGACCACATCCCGCCGGTCAAACGGCCGGACGAGTACCGCCGCGAGCCCGACCTGCTGACCCATCGCGACGACGACTACCTGCAGGACCAGCAGCAGCAACTCGACGACTACGACCCGGCGCCGTCCGGGTACACCCCCGTCGACAGCAAGCAGGTCAAGCGCAGGAAGGCCTGGCGCTGGGTCCGGCGCAGCATCTACGTGCTGATCTTCCTCGGTGTCACGGTGCCGATCGCCGCGTTCTACCTGATCTACCAGAACGTGACGGTGCCCGACCCGCAGACCGTGGCGTTCGGCCAGGCGCAGCCGGTGACCATCTACTACGCCGACGGCACCGTGATGGACAAGATCACCACCGGGTCGCGGATCTTCATCAAGTCCACCACCATCCCGCCGAACGTGCGGCACGCGGTGGAGGCGGCCGAGGACGAGACGTTCGAGACGAACAACGGGTTCGACGTCAAGGCCATCGCCCGTACGGTGTTCAACCAGCTCACCGGTGGTACCGGTGGTGGTTCGACGATCACCCAGGAGTACATCAAGGTCGCCACGGGCAACAACCAGCACAGCGTCACCAGGAAGATCTCGGAGGTCGCCGAGGCCTACAAGATGACCAAGACGTACACCAACAAGAGCGACATCCTGGCCGCCTACCTGAACATCGTGTATTTCGGCAGGGGTGCCTACGGCATCGAGTCGGCGGCCCGGACGTACTACGGCGTGTCCGCCGCCCAGCTGACCCCGCCGGAGGCCGCGCTGCTGGCCGGCATGATCCAGGCGCCCGGCCGGGCCAACGACGTGGCGTACCAGCACAAGCGGTTCACCTACGTGTGGGGCCGGATGATCGCCAACAAGTGGATCTCGCAGGCCGAGTACACGAACGGCAAGTTCGTGACGCCGAAGGCGGACTCGAGCACGGCGCAGTCACTGCCGTGGGACCGGCAGCTGATCGTCACGCAGGTCGAGAACGAGTTGGCGAACAAGGACGGCTGGTCGCTGGACGCGCTGAAGGCACAGGGCGCGCAGATCTACACCACGATCCAGCCGAATGCCCAGCACCAGGCCGAGGCCTCCATCGCGACCAAGTTGAAGCCGGACGCCCAGTTGATGAACGGCGGCCTGATGAACATCCCCGGCATCGGCCGGGTGACGAACAACAACAAGCCGCCAGGCCCGAAGAATCCGCAGGTCAAGAACTCCGAGGCGGCGGCACTCGTCTCGATCAACCCGAGCAACGGCGAGATCGTGGCCTGGTACGGCGGCAACAATCCCAAGCTGAGCCAGTTGGACATGGCCAACACACCGCACCAGGCTGGTTCGTCGTTCAAGCCGTACGTGTTCCTGGCCGGCTTGGAGAAGGATCCGCAGCAGATCGGGCTGAACTCCGTCTGGGACCCGACCGGGCCGAAGACCATCCTCGGCCGCATCGTGCGCAACGCCGATGGTGACTCCTGTCCGGACCCGTGCACGGTCAAGAAGGCGATGACCAACTCGATCAACACGGTCTTCTACGCGATGGGCGCGAACACCCAGGTCGGCACGCCCGCCGTGCAGTCGGCCGCGTTCCAGGCCGGCATCCCGAAGACCGAGTACAGCCCGGTCGCCGGCAAGCAGGTGCCCAGCCTGGTCACGCTGAACGCGAAGAACCAGCCGGACCAGATCGAGGGCGGTATCTCGATCGGCCAGTATCCGGTGCGGCCGCTGGACCAGGCGCAGGGCTACGCCACCTTCGCCAACAACGGCCAGTACATCCCGGCGCACTTCGTGCGCAAGGTGACCGACATCAGCGGGCAGAACGTGCTCTACCAGTTCAACACGCCCGCGAAGCCCGCATTCAACTCCGACCCGCAGCAGAGCGCCGCGCTGGCCAGGACCGTGTCCGACTCGATGACCGACGTGGCCCAGTCCTCCGGCTTCGCGCTGGCCGACGGCAGGCCCGCCGACTCGAAGACCGGAACGCAGAACTACGTGGCGCCGGACGGCACGGACAGCGGCTACGACTCGGACGCGTGGACGATCGGCTTCACGCCACAGATCGTCACGGCCGTGTGGTTCGGGCACTACGACAACCCCGGGCCGATCTTCGGTAACGGCAACGACCTGCTGCACGTCACGTCGAACCACGACTACAAGGTGTTCGGCCGCGAGGAACCCGGCTCGATCTGGCAGAGCTACATGAACGGGTACCTCAAGGGTCAGCCGATCATGCAGTTCCCCACATCGCCCGCTGACATCGGCGGTAGCTGGAACTTCGTGACCAACTCGGAGGCCTCGGCGACACCGCCGCCGGACACCACGACGCCGACCCAGCCGCCGCCGACCCAGCCGACACAGACGACCAACCAACCGCCGTTCAGCGTGCCCAATCCACCGGGCAAACACCATCCGCCGACGACGACCAACACCCCGGTGCCGCCGACGACGGTGTGTGATCCGATTACGGGCTGTACCGGCGGTGGCGGCGGCGGTGGTGGGCCCGGCAACGCGCCCCCGGCCGGCGGGAACGGTAGTGGCTAGCGGGTAGCCGGGTTCTACCCCGAGCCGACATCGTTGCCTCTACGATCCGGCAGGTGGTCAGCATCCCGCCCGACACGCAGGACTCCGGCGCCGCTCCGACGTCGACGGCGTTCGTGGACGACGTCGACTCGCTCGGTCCGGAGGACCGGGTCATCCCGAGTTGGACCGAGTCGATCGGCAGACAGGCCAGCAAGATCATCGGCGGGCCGCTCGGCCGGCACGCATCGGTGGGCAGGCACTGGTTCTGGACACCGCTGCGTGCCGTCCTGCTGCTCACCGTCGTGGTGCTGACCCTGAGCTGGTTCGTCAAGTCGCCGTGCATCCAGCAGTACACCGACGGCAACGGGCAGCAGCAGTTGGACTGGCGGGCGAACCGGCAGTACGTGGCGTTCTGCTACTCCGACATCGTGCCGCTGTACACGGCGGAGCGGCTGGACCAGCCGGGCACGTTCCCGTACAAGACGTCCTGGATCGACAGCCCCGGCACGCCGAACGCCCAGATCAGGTACATGGAGTACCCGGTGCTGACCGGGCTGTTCCAGTGGGTCAACGCGAAGCTGGCGCAGGGCTGGGCGCACCTGTCCGGCTCGTCGGGGTTCCTGCCCGGTGCGCTGACCGTGGTGCTGTACTTCGACTTCAGCGCGCTGTTCCTGGCGTTGGCCTGGCTGGTCACCGTCTGGGCCACGACCCGAACGGCCCGGCGTAGGCCGTGGGACGCGGTGCTGATGGCAGCGTCGCCGCTGGTGCTGGTGCACGCCTTCACCAACTTCGACGCGCTGGCCACCGCGTTCGCCGCGACGGCATTGTTGGCGTGGTCCCGAAAACGGCCGGTACTGGCCGGCGTGCTGATCGGCCTCGGGGCGGCGACGAAGCTGTATCCGGCGTTCTTCCTGTTGCCGTTGCTGCTGCTGTGCATCCGGGCCGGCAAGGTGGACAAGTGGTTGCAGTGCGCTGCCGGTGCCGTGGCGTCCTGGCTGGCGGTGAACCTGGTGTTCATCGTCGACTTCCACGCCGGGTGGTGGGAGTTCTTCCGGCTCAACATCCAGCGCGGCATGGACCCCGACTCGGTCTACAACGTGATCTCGTACTTCACCGGGTGGGCGGGCTTCGACCCGAACCTCGGTCCACATCAGAACCCGAGCGTGCTCAACCTGGTGACGACCGTGCTGCTGTTGTTGTGCTGCGTCGGTGTCGCGTGGCTGGCGCTGACCGCGCCGCGCCGACCTCGGGTGGCACAGCTGTGCTTCCTGCTGGTGGCCGCGTTCCTGCTGACCAACAAGGTGTGGAGCCCGCAGTACTCGCTGTGGCTGGTGCCGTTGGCGGTGCTGGCCATCCCGAGGTGGAAGCTGGTGCTCACCTGGATGGTGCTGGACGCGCTGGTGTGGTTCCCGAGGATGGCCTACTACCTGGAACTCGCGCTCGCGTCGCAGCACTCGGACGACCGGGGGCTGCCGCAGGGCTGGTTCCTCGCCATGGTGATCATCCGGGACCTCGCGGTGCTCGGCCTGTGCGCGATGATCGTCCGGGACATCTACCGGCCGGCGACCGATCTGGTCCGGATGACGGGCGACGACGATCCGGCCGGTGGCTTCCTGGACGGTGCGCCGGACAGGTTCGTACTCCGGCGACCACAGCGCGCCCTCTCCACTATCGGGTGACCCCCTGGGGTCACACACGCACGTACACACCGCTCCGTCGGCACCTGGCCCAGCCCGGTTGGCCTATCGGCCGCCACTCGTTCAGCCGAACGGTGGGTAGCGGTGACCATCCGTGCCTGCCGCTGATCGTCCGTTACCGGCCGTTCGGCGCCTACCGGCCCGTAGCCTGGGCGAGTAACAAGATCATTACGGGACGATGGACGCGCACGAGCGATCCGCCGTGTCAACACCCAACGTCGAGGGAAGCAAGCGCAACGATGTTACGGCAGCAGGATGCCGGGCGTTCCGACATCAGCACCGAAACCAGTACCGACGCGCCACCGGCCGGCCGGACCCTGCCGGCCTGGCAGATCACGACGCGCCGCTGGCTGGCCGTCGCCTGCGAGCGCATCCTCGGCGAGTGTTGGGCACCCAACCCGAGAACCGGGCTGCTCGTCCTGCTGGTGATCATCGGACTGCTCGCGATCATCGCCGTCACGCTCAGCGTCGGCAACGCGCTGCTCGTCCTGGTGGTCGCCGCCGTGATGCGGGTCGCCTGCGAGCGCCGCTGGTCGCGGTCCCGCCGCTGACTAGCGATCCTCCTTGCGGCGCACCAGTTTCAGCCCCGACCACGTGCTGTCCACAGCGCACACCTTGACGTCCACCAACCCGTGGTCGATGGCGTACCGGCGCACCACCTCGTCGGTCAGGTCGGTGGCCACGCCGGACGCCGTCTTCGGCCACGCCACCCACAGCGCCCCCGGCACGGTCAGCTGACCGGTCGCGGTCGACCACGCGGCAGCCAAATCGGCCAGCGCCGGACAGAACAGCAACAGCACGTCGTAGGGCGAACCGTCGGCCACCGTGTCGTGCTCGCAGTCCAGCGTGAACCCGGCAGGCGCGTTGCCCACCAGCACCCGGGAACCGGCCCTGACACCGAGCTTGGCCGGCAGCGGCCGACCCGAGTAGCCGGCGGTGGTCACGTCGCGAGTTCCAACCCTGGTCTGTCGTTCACATCGGCTCTGTTCGCGGCGGCGGCCGGCGACGTGTCCATCTCGTCGGTCGTGGCCGGCGACCACAGGAACATGAAGAACAGCACCGCCAGCAGCGCGGCCCTGCCCCACACGCCGACCGCGGTGGCCTGCGCCGCGAGCCCGTCGTAGATGCCGTACGGACGGTGGTAGGTGATCGCGTAGTAGTAGCGGAAGATCCCGATGCCCATCGCGATGTCCGCGAGGTAGTACAGGATGATCCACACCCACTTGACCCTGACCAGCACGAACATCGGCACCAGCCACAGCGTGTACTGCGGCGAGTGCACCTTGTGGAACAGCAGGAACCCGCACAGCATCGCGGCCGACACGGCCACCCACGGGTACGTGCCCTCACGCCGGTAGCGCACCCAGCCCAGCACGCAGGCCACGACGAACGTCACCAGGATCAGGGTCGGCGACAGGATGTCCACGATGCCCTGGAACGTCTTGTTGCTCGGGTCGGAGATCGGCCGGAAACCCCAGAACCAGATCGAGTTCGTGGTGATGTCGACGGTCCGCATCTCCTGGAACGTGAACGACGCCTTCCAGCCGCGGAACCCGATCAGCATGAACGGCAGGTTCACCACCAGCACCGTGCCGACCGTGGCCAGTCCGACCAGCAGCGCGCCCTTCAGGTTCCGGCGCTTGCCGGCCGGCAGTTCCCGGCCGCCCGGACCGCCGGTGAACACGTAGAGCATCAACGGCAGCGTGAAGATCGCCGGATACAGCTTGAACGCGAATCCGAGCCCGAGCAGCACCGCGGCCACCAGGGCCCGCGCCAGCAACGGGCGATGCGCACCGGCTCTGCCCCAACCCCGGTGCAGCACGTACACGGCGGCCACCGCGCACGCGGCCACCGCGAGATCCCAGTTGTGGAAGGCGTAGAGCACCAGCGGTGGACCGATCGCCCACAGCAGCGCGCGCCACCGGGCCAGCCTGCCCAGCATCCACACCGTGAACAGCGCGAACGGGGTCAGCAGGATGGCCGACCAGAACAGGAACTCGTGGTCGTTGTGCGCGAAGATCGCACCGGCCCACATCAGTATCCCGGTGAGCACCGGGTACTCGACGGCACCGCCGTAGAGCTGGCCGTTCGGGTTGATCCCACCGTCCACGTACGGGAACACGTGCCGGTCGATGTCCCTGCCGATC
This sequence comes from Pseudonocardiaceae bacterium, assembly GCA_036502345.1. Classification (GTDB taxonomy): domain Bacteria; phylum Actinomycetota; class Actinomycetes; order Mycobacteriales; family Pseudonocardiaceae; genus DATEPR01. Next base: position 6,621 of record DASXYT010000296.1, read on the forward strand.
CACAGGTACTGGATGTCGGAGTAGCAGACGTCCCGCTCACTGCGCAGCAGGCTGAAACTGCGGCCCCACTGGTCGTAGGTCGGGCCGGTGCACCTGTCCTTGTTCAGGTAGCCGAACACCAGCGTCATGCCGCACAGCAGGATCAGCGCGACGAGGGCGATCGGCCCGAGGTCCTTCGCCAGCCGGACGGCACGCCTCGGCTGGTCCGGTGTGCCCGGCGCCGCATCCGCAGGTGAGGTGACGGCATCACCATCCGGCCGCACATCGGCCACGTCCGACCCGCCCCGAGTCACGTCCGGGCCGCCCCGAGCGCCTCCACCAGATAGGTGATGTCCTCGGCCTGACCCTCCGCCGGTGTCTCCACGACGGCGGCCGGGGCCTCGGCCGCGGCGAGCACCGCGACCAGCACGTCCGGGTCGATCGTGCCGCTCTTGACGTTCGCGTGCCGGTCCCGGGTCGAGCCGAACTCGTCCCGTGAGTTGTTCAGGTGGATCAGGTCGATCCGGCCGGTGATCGCCATCGTCCGCTCGACCACGTCGGCCAGTTCCTCACCGGCCGCGAACGCGTGGCAGGTGTCCAGGCAGAAGCCGACGTCGTCGAACTCGCCGATCTGCTCCCAGAGTCTGGCCAGCATGTCCCAGTCCTTGGCCATCGCGTTGTCGCCGCCCGCAGTGTTCTCCACCAGGATCGGCACGCCGAAGCCGCCCTCCGCGGCCTGCCGCTCGAACAGCTTCCGCCAGTTCGACAGCCCGACCTCGGGATCCTCACCCTTGGTGAGGTGACCGCCGTGCACCACAAGGCCCTGCGCGCCGATCTCGCCCGCGACCCTGGCGTGCTCGATGACGGCCTTGCGGGACGGGATCCGGATCCGGTTGTTCGTGGATGCCACGTTCAGCACATAGGGGGAATGCACGAACATCGTCAGCCCGGCATCCCGCATGGCCTCGGCCTGCCGATGCGGCTTCGGCGCCTGCCATCCCTGCGGGTCGGCCAGGAAGAACTGCACGACCTCGGCGCCTCGGTCGCCGGCGGCGCCGAGCGGGTCGTCATCGCGGACATGGGCACCGATGCGCATAGAGGGGAGGGTAGTCGCACCGGCTGAACGCTCCACAGGACGGACGGGGGGTCGGACCACCCCGGCCGCCGGTCCGGATCGGGCGGCCAGGCAAACTGGCAGGAGGTTTCGCCGTCACTAGATGGGGTTACATTCGTTCTATCTTGTGACGCTACCGACCGGTACGGCCCGGAGGGACCAGACGAATGCGCTCCAGATGGGCACGACTCGGGGTCGTGACAGCTATCGCGGTCACGATTACCGCAGGCAGCGCCGTGGCCACCGCCAGCCTGGCGGACGGCGCCGCGGCGCCGGTCGTCATCGGTAGCTGCGCCACCTCGGTCAAGGGCGACCCGGGCACCCCGGTCGAGCTGTCCCCGTCCGCCGTGCTGTCCCCGGTGGTCGACATCGTCCAGACGCTGGACCCGCTGAACCTGCTCACCCCCGGTTTCCGCAGTGCGTTCGCCGCGCTGCCGCCCATCCCGATCGGCGCGCTGCCCACCGGCACCGGCACCATCACCGGCGGTCAGATCGCCAACGCGGTGACCGCCCAGCTGAACAAGATCCCGCTGCTCGGCCCGATCCTCACGACGCTGACCGGCAAGGTGCGGTCGACCCTGGCCAGCATGTGCCAGGTCACCGTCACCGGCGTGAACGCGGTGACCGCACCCGTGCAGAACGGCACGTCGGCGATCGCGTCCGCGTCCCAGAAGGCAGCGCAGAAAGCCGGCATCGTGCCCCAGTCGGGCGGCACTCCGGCAGGCGGCGGCAGCACGCCCGGCAAGACCGGCACCACCGGTGGCGGCAGCGGCGGCAGCCCCGTCAAGCAGGGCGGTGGCGGCGGCAGTTCGTCCGGTTCCGGCCTGCCGGCACCCAATTCCCCGGTGCTCGGCGGCCTGCCGCCCGGCCTCGGCGCGGCAGGTGCCACGTTCGGCGCCGGCACCCTGCTGGACTACGGCCTCGCCGAGTCCCCGCTGGCCAGGTACGCGGGCATCCCGTTCGCGTCGGCAGGCCTGTTCGACCCGGCACCCGGCGTGAAGTACGGCGGTGACGTGCCCGGCTACGCGCCGAGTTCCGGCCAACTCGGCCAGAACGACGTGCTGACCCCGGACGGCGTGCAGACCGCGGGTCACGCGGAGGCTCTCAACCCCGGCGGCACGCTGGGCAACGGCGTCGGCCTGCCGATGCTGCTGGCCGTGTTGCTGCTGGCCGGCGTGACCGCGGCGCTGGTGCGTACCTGGGTGCTGCGGAAAGTACGCGTCGCCTGACTGTTATTCTGTGTGAGTTGCTGACGCAACGACCCCTCCTGCCATGGAAAGTCCATGGCCGCCGAGTCCACAGGAGGTGAGTGGTCCTCATGCGTCATTACGAGGTAATGATCATCCTCGACCCCAGCCTTGACGAACGTACTGTTGCGCCGTCGCTGGAGAACTATCTCAACGTGATCCGCACTTCCGGCGGCACGGTGGAAAAGGTCGACATCTGGGGCAAGCGCCGCCTGGCCTACGAGATCAACAAGCACAGCGAGGGCATCTACGCCCTGCTGGACGTGAACTCGGAGCCGGACGCGGTGAAGGAAATGGACCGCCAGCTGTCGCTGACCGAGTCCGTGCTGCGCACCAAGGTGCTGCGGCGCGAGGCGCCGAGGGCGAGGGCCGCGGCGAAGGCTGCCAAGGCCAACGCCAAGGCGAAGGTCTGAGCGCATGGCTGGTGAAACGACGATCACCGTGGTCGGCAACCTGACCGCCGACCCGGAACTGCGCTTCACACCATCGGGTGCCGCCGTGGCCAACTTCACGGTCGCGTCGACGCCCCGCACCTTCGACCGCCAGTCCGGCGAGTGGAAGGACGGCGAAGCGCTGTTCCTGCGGTGCAACATCTGGCGACAGTCCGCGGAGAACGTGGCCGAGTCGCTGACCCGCGGCATGCGGGTCGTCGTGCAGGGCCGGTTGCGCCAGCGTTCCTTCGAGACGAAGGAAGGCGAGAAGCGCACCGTGGTGGAGCTGGAGGTCGACGAGGTCGGCCCCTCGCTGCGCTACGCGACGGCGAAGGTCAACAAGGCCGCCAGGGGTACCGGCGGCGGTGGCGGTGGCGGCTTCGGTGGTGGCGGCGGCGGTAGTGCCCCCGCTGACGACCCGTGGGGTTCCGCGCCCGCTGCCAGCAGCGGTGGCGGCGGGTTCGCCGACGAACCGCCGTTCTGACCTGAGTCGACCAGGCCTCCTGACATCCATTTTCTTTCTTCGCGTGATACGGAGTTCCCACCGTGGCCAAGCCACCAGTACGTAAGCCCAAGAAGAAGATCTGTGTGTTCTGCAAGGACAAGAACGCCGGATCGATCGACTACAAGGACACCGGCCTGCTCCGGAAGTACATCTCCGACCGGGGCAAGATCCGTGCCCGTCGGGTGACCGGCAACTGCAGCCAGCACCAGCGCGACATCGCCATCGCGGTGAAGAACGCGCGCGAGGTGGCTCTGCTGCCCTACACCTCCACCGCACGCTGATCAGACTCGACAGGGCCAGGAGCGAAAGATCATGAAGCTCATCCTCACCACTGATGTGAGTGGCCTCGGCGGTCCCGGTGACGTCGTCGAGGTCAAGGACGGCTACGGCCGTAACTTCCTGCTGCCCCGCGGCCTGGCCATCCCGGCCAGCAAGGGTGCGGAGAAGCAGGTCGTGACGATCCGCAGGGCGCAGGAGGGTCGGCGCATTCGCGACCTCGACCACGCCAAGGAGATCAAGACGTCCATCGAGGGCCTGGGCGCCGTCCGCCTGACCGCGAAGTCGGCGGGCCGCTCCGGCAAGCTGTTCGGCTCGGTGACGCCCTCCGACGTGGTCGGCGCCATCAAGGCCGCCGGTGGCCCGGCGCTGGACAAGCGGGTCATCGAGATGTCCGGGCACATCAAGACCACCGGCAAGCACTCGGTGGCCGTGCGCCTGCACCCGGACGTCACCGCGTCGTTCGACCTTGAGGTCAGCGCGGCAGGCTGAATCCCTTTCGGGATGTTTTTGCGGTTCCATAGAACCTGTCCGGTTACACGGCCGTTCGGTGCGTTACCCGAACGGCCGTGTGCCGTCACTCGGGTGGAGTAGTCGGTTACTCACACCCACCTGTGGATGATTCACGTTTCAGT
>DASXYT010000297.1:0-4924 GCA_036502345.1 Pseudonocardiaceae bacterium
GGGCGTCGGTGGTCACCGGCGCCCCACGACCTCACACCTCCATCGCCAACGTGGTCTCCAGCGGCGCGAAACCGTGCCGCTGGTAGAACCGGACGGCTGCCTCGTTGGCCGTGTAGGCCGTGACCCGCAACTGGCCGGCGCCGCGTTCCCTCCCCCAGGACACGAACCGTTCCATCAAGCGGGAGCCGACGCCCTGCCCACGGGCCGCGCCGCCGACGTGCATGGTGATCAGGATCGCCATCGGTGCCAGCCACATGTCCGACGCGGGCTGGAAACCACCGATCAGGTGGCCGACCACCAGTCCGTCGGACTTGGCCGCCAGTACCAGCCGGTCCGGGTTGGCCAGGTCCTTGGTCAGTCCTTCGGCGCCGCGCGCTGCCGGCCAGCCGGGATTGCGGAGGTGATCCCGGACCGCGGCGTCCTCGGCGAACAGTCCTTCGTTGGATGCCACCAGGCCTGCGATGTCGGCGTTCGTGGCCAGGCCGATGGTCACCTGCTGCGCTGTGCTCACGGCGGCCAACCTACCGCTCGTCAGTGGTAGTAGCCCTCGACGGCGACGCGTGCCTCACCGAACAGCGCTGGGCCTTCCTGCGGCACGGCAGGGAATCCACCGGAGGGTTTGAGCTCGTTGAGCTGGTCGTTGGACATCGCGAACACGACGCGGCCGAGGCCGGACCGGTCGATGGCACCGGCGCACATGCCGCACGGCTGGCAGCTGGTGTACATCGTGGTGCCGGCGGCGGTGCTCGGGTCGAGTTCACGGGCCGCCCACTTGGCCAGCTTCAGCTCCGGGTGGGCACTGATGTCGTTGTCGCTCAGCACGGTGTTGTGTTCCTCGGCGAGCACGGTGCCGTCCGGACCGACCAGCAGTGAGCCGAACGGCGCGTCACCCGCTGCTCGTCCCGCGGCTGCGAGTGCCACGGCCCTGCGCAGGAAGCGTTCCTCGTCGGCTGTCATCGTGGCTCCGTTCGCGCGATCTGTTCCCTCAGGTAGGGCAGCAGCGCGGTGATCGCCTTGGTGAGCTCGGCGCTGTCGGCTGCCCGGACGGCGGAACCGCCGCCGTTGTCGTGTGAGGTGAGCGCGACCACGATGTACCGGTAGTCCGGCCCGATCAGCCCGGTCGTATTGAGCACCCAGCCGGGTTCGCAGCATGCCCAGCCCTGCTTCACCGCCCACGGCAGGCTGTGGCCGACCGCGTAGGGAATGCCGAAGTACTGGTCGGTTCCGTCGGCGCCGAGGTTGGTGGCGTCGTGCAACGCGGCCAGGATGATGGACCGCTCGCTGGCCGGCGCGGCACCGAGGATGTACTGGTAGATCAGCACCAGGTCGTCGGCCGTTGTCCTGGTGTCGCCCCAGATGCCGGAGCTTCTGGCCGGAACGGTGTCGTGCAGGCCGATCTTGGCGACCATCCTGGTCACGATCGCCCGGCCGCCGTCGAGGTCCCAGAGATGGGTGGCCGTGTTGTCGTCACTGCGGGACAGCATCTCGGCGACCTGACTGGCGCTGCCGCCGCGATCCAGGCTGTCCAGCCCGATCAGCAGTTTGACGACGGACTCGGTGAAGTACTGGGTGTCCGGGTGGTAGCTGGCCACCATCGTGTCGCCGACCCGGTCGTAGATGGCCAGTGACAGCTCACCGTCCGGGACCGCGGCGACGGCGGCGTGTACCGCGGGCGTGAAGTCGACGGGCGGTGCGGGCGGGTTTGTCGTGGTGGTGGGCGGGGGAGTCGTGGTGGTCGGCCTGGCCGTCGAGACGTTCGCCACCGGGCTCGGCTCGCCGGAGAGCCGGACCATCGGTCCACACGCCGTCAGTGCGAGGACAAGCGCCACGGCCGCGCCACCGCGCCACGCGTTCCGATACCGACCGCCGCCCACTGATCCCCCTTCGTCACCGGCCCCCCGGGTCGTACCGAGCGTAGCGGGACACTGTCCGGCCGCTGGCCGGTACCAGCCGATCGGGGTGCTGACCAGCGGTTCGTGGTGGATGATCGACCCATGGAGTTTCTGGTCGACATGGTCACTACCGTCCCGGCCGGGACGACCGAGGACGAGGTGGCCGACATGCGCAAGCGGGAGTCGGCGCGGGCCGCCGAACTGGCCGCACAGGGGAATCTGCTGCGATTGTGGCGCCCGCCACTCGCGCCGGGCGAGTGGCGGAGCTGGGGGCTGTTCAGCGCGCCCGACGCGGATCAGTTGGAGACGCTGTTGGCGTCAATGCCGTTGCGTGTCTGGCGGCACGACACGGTCACGCTGTTGACACCGCATCCGAGCGATCCAGGTCCAGCGCACTGACAGTGGCCAGGCCGCGAAACCTGGTCTGTGCGGCCTGGCTGGCCTCCGGGCCGTCCTCGGTGAACGCGCGGCTGCGGGCGAACGCGCGCAGTGGCTCGTGGTAGTGGTACCGGTCCGGGCCGCCCGGCTCAAGCAGGTGTGCGTCCACAAGGGACTCCAGCAGTGCCGCGCTGTCACTGGGCGGCAGATCCAGCACGGCCGACGCGGCAGCCACCGAGACATCCGGTTCGTCGGCCATGGACAGCAGCCGGAACGCCCGCGCCTGCGGATGCGAGAGCTGCGCCAACGCCGACTCGTACGGCCGCTCGATCGCGTCGCACTCCGGTGGCACCACGGCCGAACCGGGCTGCGGCGCGCCGAGCCGCAGCAGTGCCTCCGCCATGCTCCAACCCGGTCGGGACGCCAGCCGCGCGCCGACCGCCCGCAACACCTGCGGCAGGCCTGCCGAGCGCAGGACCAGTTCCCGGACCGCCGCAGGCTCCGAGCGCACCCGGTGCACCCCGATGAGCCGTTCCAGCAGCGTGATCGACTCGTCCTCGGTCAGCCCGCCCAGTTGCTGCCACTGCACGTAGGCCAGGCCGTACAGGCGCTGCCGGGATGTGATCACCACGGCCGACCCCCCGACGCCGGGCAGCAGCGGCCGTACCTGCTCGGCCGCACTGGCGTCGTCCAGCACGACGAGCAGCTTGCGGCCGGTGGTCAGCGTCCGCCACAGTGCGGCCCGTTCGCTGAACGACTCGGGCAGGCCGGCGGCCGGCACACCGATGCCCCGCAACAGTTCGGCCACCGGTTCGCCTGCCACGCCGAGGTCGACGAACAGCTGGCCGTCCGGGAAGCTCGCGGCGACCTCGTGGCCGACGCGGACGGCAAGGGTGGTCTTGCCGACGCCTGCCAGGCCCTCGATGCCGATCACCGGGACACTCACGTTGGCCGGCGTCAACATCCCGGCCATGCTGGACCGCGGCTCGGCGCGGCCGACGAAATCGGGCACGTCCGGCGGCAGCTGGGTCGGACTGTGGGCCAGCGGGGTGGCCGCCTGCGGGCCGCCGAGCGTCGGGTCGGAGGCCAGGATCCGCCGTTGCATCTCCCGCAGGTCAGGACCGGGATAGAGGCCGAGCTCGGCGGACAGCAACTGCTGTATCCGCGCGAACACGGCGAGCGCGTCGGCCTGCCGGCCGGACCGGTAGAGCGTCAGCATCAGCAGCTCGCGCGGCCGTTCACGCAGTGGCTGCTCGGCGATCACCTCGGCGAGTTCGGCGGCGGCGTCCACGTGCCTGCCCAACTCGATGTCGGCCGCGGCCAGTTCCTCGATCGCGGTGAGCCGCAGTTGGGCGAGCCGGGTGCGTTCGAACTCGGCGTAGTCACCGTTGACGCCGGCCAGCGGGGTGCCGTGCCACAGGCCGAGCGCTGTGCGCAACGCTGCGGCCTCGGCCTGCGGGTCGCCGGCCCGGCTGGTCTCCCTGGCGACGCCGAGCTGGCGCTGGAACTCGGTGAGGTCGAGGTCGTTGGCGCGCAACGCGTAGCCGCCGCCGACCGACTCGATCACGGCGGCCGGGTGGCCGGGACCGAGGGCGTGGCGCAGCCGGGACACGTACGAGCGGACCATCCCGGTGGCGGCACGCGGCGCCGTACCGCCCCAGACCGCGGAGATCAGCTGGTCGGGCGATGCCGGTGTACCGGCCTGGAGCAGCCGGATCGCCAGGATCGCCCGTTGTTGCGGTGAGCCGAGTTCGATCTCGTCGATACCGCGCCAGGCACGAACCGGACCGAGTACCTCGAACCGCAGCCGTGCGTCCACGAACCCACCTCCGGAACCGACCGCCAACCCACAGTCAGCAACGGCGGAGCCACGGCCGGTATTCCGGTCAGGGCCTCGGGGTGACCGCCCTGCGCGACTCGTGCGTCGGTGCGTCCGGGATGTGTGCCGGCCGCAACGCGTCGAACTCCTTGCGGAGCACCGGGACGACCTCGGTGCCGAGCAGTTCGATCTGTTCGAGAGCTGCCTCGTGCGGCAGGCCCATACCGTCCACATTGAACAGTTGGCGCTGGTAGTCGCCGAAGTCCTCCCGGAACCGGAGCGTCCTGTCGATCACCTGCTGCGGACTGCCCACCACCAGTGGCGTCTGCTCCATCGTCTCCTCGAGCGACGGGCCGTTGCCGTAGATCGGGGAGTTGGCGAAGTACGGGCGGAACTCGGCGATCGCGTCCTGTGAGTCGCGCCGCATGTACACCTGGCCGCCGAGCCCGACGATCGCCTGGTCGGCGGGACCGTGGCCGTAGTGCTCGAACCGGCCGCGGTACAGGTCGATCATCCGCCTGGTGTGTTCCATCGGCCAGAAGATGTTGTTGTGGAAGAAACCGTCGCCGTAGTAGGCGGCCTGTTCCGCGATCTCCGGGCTGCGGATCGAGCCGTGCCAGACGAACGGCGGCACATCGTCCAGCGGCCGAGGTGTCGACGTGAACGACTGTAGGGGCGTGCGGAACTTGCCCTGCCAGTCGACCACGTCCTCCCGCCAGAGCCTGCGCAGCAGCGCGTAGTTCTCCACCGCGAGCGCGATGCCGTCGCGGATGTCCTTGCCGAACCACGGATACACCGGACCGGTGTTGCCCCGGCCCAGCATCAGGTCGACCCG
>DASXYT010000298.1:0-7068 GCA_036502345.1 Pseudonocardiaceae bacterium
ACCGACCGGTCACGCCCCACGCCGTTGCTGCTACTCGTTGATCGGTTTAATCGCCTCCGCCGTCGCCGCCGAAGTCACCGATACCCGAGTCGCCGATACCTGAGTCACCGATACCCGTGTCGATCCCGGTGTCGCCGATACCGGTGTCGATGCCGCCGTCCGGAGGTGTTTCAACCACCCCGGGATCGGCTGAATCGACTGGTGCCGTGTCGACAGGGTTGGTCTCCACCGGAGGCGGAGGGGCAACCGGTTCGATCACCGGCGGCGGGATGTCCACCGGCGGTGGCACCTCGATCGGTGGTGGAGGTTCCACCACGACCGGCGGCGGAGCGATCACCGGTGGCGGCGGCTCAGCCACCACAGGTGGCGCCGTGTCGACTGCCGGCGGCGCTGTATCGACCGCAGGTGGTGCCGTGTCGACCGCAGGTGGTGCCGTGTCGACTGCCGGTGGTGCATCCGGTGCCGTGGCGTCCGGCGCTGTCGGATCCGGTGCGGTCACGTCCGGTGCTGTGGCATCGGGTGCTGCGCCGCCCACGTCAGGTGCCGTGGCATCCGGTGCGGTCGCATCCGGTGCTACCGCGTCCGGCGCAGTCACGTCCGGCGCAGTCACGTCCGGCGCTACCGCGTCCGGTGCTGTGGCATCAGGCGCTCCGCCCGCTGCCCCATCGGGTGTCGCCGCGTCGGGTGCTGTCGCGTCCGGTGCTGTCGCGTCCGGTGCGGTCACGTCCGGTGCGGTCACGTCCGGTGCGACGACATCCGGTGCTGTCGGGTCGGGTGCAGTCGCGTCGGGCGCTGTGGCATCCGGTGCTGTGACATCCGGTGCGGTCGCGTCCGGCGCCGTCGCGTCGGGCGCCGTGGCGTCCGGCGCTGTGGCATCAGGCGCTGGCGCGTCCGGCGTTACGGCGTCCGGTGCTGTCGCGTCCGGCGCCGGCCCTTGGGCGGCGTCGGGAGTGACAGCGTCGGGTGCCGCAGGCTGGTCGGCAGGCGTGCCGGCATCCGGGTGGTTACCGTCCGGCTGGTTCGCATCGGGCTGGCTGCCGTCCGTGTGGTTACCGTCGGGCTGGTTGCCGTCCGTGTGGTTACCGTCCGGCTGGTCACCCGGCTTGTCCACCGCAGGCTGGTCGGCCGCAGGCTGGTCGCCGGCAGGCTGGTCGGTCGCCGGCTTGTTGCCGTCCGCCGGCGGTGCCTGCTGATCCTTCTTCTGCCCATCCGCCAACGGCTCCGTGACCCGCAGGTCCCACAGCTGGTCGAACGTCGGCGTGATGGGCGTGACCTGGTCCACGCCCTGCGCACCCTGCCGGGACAACTGCTCGTTCACGGCCTTGTCCACGTAGGGCAGCAGGACGCTGCCCAGCAGTCGCTGACCGAGATCGTTCGGGTGGAACGAGCCGTTGATGTTGCTCGGGTCGACCCCGTGCAAACCTTCCTGGCTGGTGAACAACTCGTTGCCCTGCAAGGCGTTCGAGACATCAGCGAAAATGAACTGCTGCCCGGGGTGCTGGTCGCCGGCGATCAGTGAGGCCTGCTCGTTGTTCGAACTCAGCGTGCTGCCCAACTGGTTCGACATGTTGGCCTCGCCCTGGCTGATCGTCGACCAGCTGAACGGGGACCACCACGTCATGGTGCCGGGCACCTCTGCCGGCATCGCTTTCGGATATCCCAACGAGATAATCGACGCGTTCGGCGACGCCAACGCCGAGATGTCGTTCAGCAGATTGACCTGCTGGGTGAGATATGTACCGTCGTTGAGCGGCTGCATGAACTGAGGAAAAGCCGCCGTGGACGTCGATTCCTTCGACCACAGGACCGTATTGATCCAGTCGGTGAACCGCGCGTCGTTGCCGCCGATACCGACAATGACGACATCGGCATCCTTTACCGCGTTGATCTGCGGTGCCTGCTCGAACGGCGTACCCGGCCGAGTGGTCTGGTACAGGCTGGTCCTGGTGGCACCGGACACCGGCACGAATGTGACTTGGATGTCCGCGCCGGGGTTCGCGGCCTGGATCTGGTTGAGGGCCTGCAGCGTCGGCGCCGTGCTCGACTGGTGTGCCGGGTCGACACCGAAGACCTGCTGGCCGTTCTCGTCCACAGCGCCAGGGATCGGGACCATTTTGTAGGTGGACGGAGTGGCACCTTCGCCACTGGTGAACGAGTCACCGATGACCGTCACCTTGACCGTCGGTTTTGTCTGTGTCGCCACAGGGGCGACCGGATCAGGACCGGCGGTCGTCGCGAATGCGGCGGTCGTCGGAACCAACAGCGCGACAGCCAGCGCGAAGATAGTGAGCAGTCGCCAGAACACGCGTCCACTCAGTGCGCGATTTGTCGGCGGTGGTTCTCCACCCGGTGGACTACCCCGCCGGAGCGGCGTCGGGCGCCACCGTTCCGGTTGTGATGGGGATTTTTCGCTGGTCACACTCGTGTCCTCCTTTGGCAGCGTGACAGCCTTTGCGAGCGCGGCCGCACCGAATTTATCGGCGGCCCTGCTGTTAATGTGTGAACAGGCCCGCTCGCCGTTGCGGACCCTGCCACCAAAATGGCGGCCCGAGCACGGCACAAATACCGACCGGCGCACTGGTCCGTACGGACGACCTGACGACACTTGATCGAGGGACATCCTCCGGGTACTTGACACCGGATCGTGCCGCGTCCATCTTCTACTTGACACTTCCGACGATCGTGTCAAGCTGATGGGCCTCGAAGGAGGCGTCCATGACCGCTCAGACCAGGGAATCCCTACTCGACGCCACCGCCGGGCTCATCACGGCCGGCCGCACGGTGAATCTGTCCGATGTGGCCGGCCTGGCCGGTGTGTCCCGGCAGACGGTCTACAACGAGTTCGGTGGGCGGGATCGCCTGCTGGCGGCGTTGGCGCTGCGGGAGGGCAGGCGGGTGCTGGCCGAGGTGGTGCGCGCGGCCAGGGAAGCACCCGGTGATCTCGGCGACGCGATGTGTGCGTCCACCATCGTGGGGCTGCGCGCGGCATCCGACGATCCGCTGGTCAAGGCGGGGTTGGTCGGTGCGTCGGCGCCGCTGCTGCCGTATGTGACCAACGGTGCCGGTGCCCTGCTCACACTGTTGCGGGACGGTTGCGTCGAGGTGCTGCTGGAGCGCTGGCCCCAGTTGGATCCCGCGGAAACCAGGTGGGCCATGGAGATGGGCGTGCGGCTGGCCCTGTCCCACATCGTCCTGCAGACCGAACCGATCGAGGTGACGGCCGCGCACACGGCGATCGTGATGCGCCGACTGCTCGGCCCCACCGAGAAACAAGCCGCCCGTTCGACCTGACCCGCGAGCACTCGACAAGGGAGGACGACGATGTCGACCCACGAGTTGTATGCCATCCCCGCGGAACACGCGACGTGGGACGTTGAGATGGCAGGCGCGACCCGGTTCAACTGGGAGTACGACGACGGCAGGGATCGCCTGCTCGCCCTGTACCAGAAGGGCAAGGACAAGCAGTGGGACCAGACGAAACGGATCGACTGGGACATCGACGTCGACCCGCATGATCCGCTGGGCCTGCCGGACGACTTCAACGCCATCTACGGCACGCCGACGTGGCACAAACTGGGGCCGAAGGAACGCGGTGAACTGCGCCAGCACCAGACGGCATGGCAGTTCTCCCAGTTCCTGCACGGCGAACAGGGCGCCATGGTCTGCGCTGCACGGATCGTGGAGTCCGTCCCCGACGTGGACGCCAAGTTCTACGCGGCCACCCAGGTGATGGACGAGGCCCGGCACGCGGAGACGTACTCACGGTTCCTGCAGGAGAAGGTCGGCCTGCTCTACCCGATCAACGACAACCTCAAGGCCCTCTTGGACGACACGCTCACCGACTCCCGTTGGGACATGCCGTACCTGGGCATGCAGGTGCTCATCGAAGGCCTGGCGCTCGCTGCGTTCGGCATGCTCCGCGAGACGACCACGAAACCGCTGCCGAGGCAGATCCTGGCCTACGTCATGCAGGACGAGGCCCGGCACGTCGCTTTCGGCAGGATGGCGCTGCGCGACTACTACAGCCAGTTGACCGAGGCGGAGCGCCGTGAGCGCGAGGACTTCGTGATCGAGGGCTGCTACCTGATGCGGGACCGGTTCCGTGGCCAGGAAGTGTTCGAGGCCATGGGTTTCGACGTGGCCGAATGTCTTGAGGCGACGGAACACTCGGAGTCGATGCGCCTGTTCCGCACGCTGCTGTTCAGCCGGATCGTGCCGTGTGTCAAGGACATCGGCCTGTGGGGCCAACGGTTGCGGGACGCCTACGAGGACATGGGCGTGCTGGCGATGGCAGGCACCGACCTGGACGCGCTGATGAGCGCCGACGAGGACGTCGCCGAAGCTGTGGACGCGCAGCGGTTCGCGGCAGAGGAGGACAGTCGCAAGGAAGAGGTCGCCGAGGTGATCGCGCAGGCGCCGACCGGGTGACCGGTCGGGCTTGGCTGGCCCGCTCCCTCGCATTCGGTGTTCAACGCTGGATCGATGGCCTCAAGGGCGAGGGAGCGGAAGCAGCCAAGCCAAACCACACGCAACCGGCAGCAGGCCACGTGCCGTCAACAGTGCTACTGATACTGATTGGGAATGCCCTCGCCGACCGGGCCGCCCGAAAGCTCGACGACGATGTCCAGGTGTCCCATGTGCCGCGCGTACTCCTGAAGCAGGTGGAACAGGACACGCTCCAGCGTCGCGGGTGGCTGGCCGTCCCAGCGGTCCCCCGGCTTGCCTCGCTGGTCCAGGTCGGTGCTCTCGACCAGGGCCCTGGTGTGCTTGGCCTGCGTGGCCAGTGCGGCGATCAGGTCGGCCAGGGTCTCGTCGGGAGAGACGTACCAGCGGCCGTCCTTGGTGTCGCCCCACGGGTCGTCGAAATCCACGCCCTCGAAACCCCACTGGATCCAGCGCAGTTCGACGAACGTCAGGTGCTTGAGCAGCTCGACCGGGGTCCACCCGGTGGGCAGCTTGCTGGTGCGCTGCTCGTCCTCGGGCAGGCTCTCCACCTTCTGCACCAGGCCTTGGCGTAAGAAGTCGAGATACGTGAGGAACACGTCAGCGCGGGAGGATCTACGCGCGGTCGGTTCGGGAAATGGATCAGTCATGCGCGCAGTATCGCTCATCACCCCGATGATCCGTGTTACGGCGTCGGTGGGCTGATCGGCCGAAACGGCTGGCAGACTCGGCACGGTGAGACGGTCGGGCACGCTGCTTGCCCTGGTGCGTGCGTGCCATCCGGACGCGTGCGTCGCGGTGGCGCTGGTCGCGGTGCTGCTCGGGGTGGCGGCCGGCCGGGGTGCTGGCGGATTGGTGCTGGTCGGGACCGCTGTGTTCACCGGTCAGCTGTGCATCGGCTGGTACAACGACTACCTGGACGCCGCCCGGGACGCCGAGGCCGGGCGGACCGACAAGCCGGTGGCGGCGGGCGCTGTCCGGCCGGGCATCGTGCTGATCGCCGCGGTCCTGGCCGGGGTGGCGTGTGTGCCGCTGTCCCTGTCGGTCGGCCTGCTGCCGGGCGTGCTGCACCTGGTCGCCGTCGTGTCGGCGCTGGCCTACGACGTGTGGCTCAAGGCCACCGCGGTCTCCGTGCTGCCCTATCTGCTGTCCTTCGGCCTGCTGCCGCTGTTCGTGGTGCTCGGCCTGCCGGGCGCCCACGCGCCGTGGTGGCTACCGCTGGCCGGGGCGCTGCTCGGGGCCGGCGCCCACTTCGCGAACGTGCTGCCCGACCTGGCCGAGGACAGGGCCAGCGGTGTGCTGGGCCTGCCGCACCGGCTGGGCGCCACCGGCAGCCGGTGGGCGGCCGTCGTGCTACTGCTCGGCGCTTCCGGCGTGTTGGCTCTCGGGCCGTCCGGCCACGCGCTGCCGCGTGCCCTGCTGGCGGTCGCGTCGGTGTTGGTGCTGGCCGCCGGCCTGGTGATCGGGCGCAGGCCGGGTTCCCGGCTGGCGTTCCGTGCGGTGCTGGTCGTGGCGCTGCTGGACGTCTGCCAACTGGTGCTCGCGGGCGCGTCGCTGCGTTAGAGCAGCCGCAACTGTGCCGGCTTCTTCGCCCGGCCACCCGACTCGGTGACCCGGGCGGCCAGCCGGTCGTCCAGGACGGACAAGAAGGACGACGCTGTCAGTGGCCTGCCCGACCGGTCGTCCTGCTGCGGGTGGCTGAGGTACAGGTGGGACTGTGCCCTGGTGATGCCGACGAAGAACAGCCGCCGCTCCTCGGCCTCGGCGTCCGCGGACTGCTCACCCGGCCAGCGCAGCGGCAGCAGACCGTCCGCGCAGCCGACCATGAACACCACGGGGAACTCCAGGCCCTTGGCAGCGTGCAGAGTGAGCAGCGAGATCCGGTTCGCCCTCGGGTCCCACGTGTCCACCTCGCTACCCAGCGCGAGTTCGGCCAGGAACGTGTCCGGCGCACCGGCGTGCTCGGCGGCCAGTGGCGCGAGCAGTTCCAGTGCGGCCCGGATGTCCTCGTCTGCGTCGACCAGGTCGGCGATGGCCCACTGGCCTGCCGAGCGCAGCAGCTGCACCGTGGCGTTCTCGCCCGGTCGGGCTGCCTTGACGTAGGGCAGCAGCGCGCGGACACCGGCGTGGTCGCGCAGCCGGTCGTGTGACCGGCGTTGGAACGGCAGGCCCTCCTTGGTCAGCGCCGCCATCAGCGGCCGCGCCTGACCACCGGTCCGGTAGAGGATGGCGATGTCGTCGAAGCTCAGTCCACCGCCGACGCCGTCCGAACCGACACGGCCCGAGTCGCGCGCGTGGAACGTGGAGCCGCCGAGCAGTTCCTCGATCGTCTGCACGACGAATCGCGCTTCGGCATCTGCGTCCGAAGTGGACCGAATGGTGATTCGTGCGCCGTCGGTTGTCTTGTCCCGCATGGCGTGCAGCTCACGGTCGGGCACCAGGCTGGTCGGCGCGATGGCGGCCAGCGCACCGGCCACGATCACCGGGCTGGACCGGTAGTTGCGGGTCAGCGACACCACCCTGGCGGCCGGATAGTCCTCCCGGAACCGCAGGAAGAACCCGACATCGGCGCCGCGGAACGAGTAGATCGCCTGGTCCGGATCACCGATGGCACAGAGGTTGGAG
>DASXYT010000299.1:0-4260 GCA_036502345.1 Pseudonocardiaceae bacterium
ACCTTCACCATCCGCACGTTGTTGCCGACGCCGAGCACGTCGCCCCAGGACAGCCGCTTGGCCACCTGCGCGGTCGCCGGGATCACGATCCCGCCAGTGCTGCGCCGCTCGCCGTCCTCGGGGGAGATCTTCACCAGGACGCGATCGAGCAGCAGTTGGATTTCCAGCTTGGGGTGGTCGGCCACGGCGCGATCGTAGCGGCCCACCGACACGGCCAGGTCACTCGTCGTCCATGCCGCCCAGCATCAGCGGCAGCCTGGTCGCACCACCCTCGACCACCCGGACCGGCACTCCCCAGTCCTGCCGGGTCAGCCGGCACGCAGGGTGCTCGCCCGCCTCGTCGCAGCTGGCGGCCTGGGCCACCACGTGCAGCACGCCGAAGCCGACCGCCTCGCTGAGCACGATCGTGCGGCTCAGGTCGGTGCTGACACCGTCGCCCTCCCGGATCAACCCCGGCGGTGACGCGGAGATCTGCACGCGGGTGGACGGGCCGTAGCGCTCGTCGAGTTCCTGGCCGGGCGGCGGCTGGAACACGACAGCCAGCGTGATCTCGCCGGGCGCCAGGTCGATCGGCTGCCGGACGACCTCGTGGGCAGGCCCCTCGACCAGCTTGGCGGCCACGCCGGGCGCCACCGGGCGGTCCAGCCTGTGCGCCGCTGACGCGACCACCACGATCTCGCCGGCCAGCACGACGACGTCGGCCGGTTCCGCGATGTCCGTGGCCAGCGTGGACATCTGGCCTGCGACCGGGTCGTAGCGCCGGATCGCGCTGTTGTAGGTGTCGGCCACGGCAACGCTGTGGTCAGGCAGGACGGCGACGCCGAGCGGGTGCTGGAGCAGCGCTTCCGCGGCCGGTCCGTCCCGGTGGCCGAAGGCGAACAGGCCGGTGCCGACCGCCGTGTGCACGGCGAAGCCGGCGCCGTCCGGAGCCAGCCAGCGCAGTGCCGACGTCTCGGCGTCGGCCAGCCACAGTCGGTCGCCGTCCGCGGCCAGTCCGGAGGGCTGCGCGAAGAACGCCTCCGCCGCGGGGCCGTCCTGCAGGCCCTCGACGGTCGTTCCGGCCAGCCGGGACAGCGTGTCGGCGACCGGGTCGAACAGGCTGAGCGTGTGGTTGCCGGCCAGCGCGACGACGACACCACCGGCCGGTGCCCACCACGCCACGTCCCACGGGCTGGAGAGCTCGATGTCGGTCGCCGGACCTGCTGTGGCACCGTCCCGCCACTGCGCTCCGGTGCCGGCCACCGTGGTCACGTGGCCGTCGGCCAGCCGGACCCCGCGCAGCAGGTGATTGACCGTGTCGGCGACCACCACGTCGTAGCCGACCTGCTCGGCGATGTCGGCGGGCAGCACGGCGAGGCCTGCCGGTTCGGCGAACTGCGCCTCGGTCGGGTCGCCGTCGGTGCGGCCCCGGCCGCCGGCGCCGACCGTGCGCAGCACGGTCTCGCCGTCCGCGTCCAGTTCGACCAGCGTGTGCCGGGCCGTGTTGGCGACCAGCAGCGTGCCGCTCGGCGTGACAGCGGCCTTGCCGGGGAAGCGCAGGGCGGTGTCGGCGGCGGGCGGCGGCACGTATGGTCCGTCGCCCCGGTGCAGCGTGCCGCGCTGCTCGTGTTCGGCGACGACCTCGGTGATGACCCGGCGCAGCGCCTCCTCGTGGCCCTCACCGGCGGCGACGTGGACGACGTAGCCCTCCGGGTCGACCACGACGAGGGTCGGCCAGGCCCGCACGGCGTAGTTCTGCCAGGTGGTCAGCTCGGGGTCGTCCAGCACGGGGTGGTGCACGTCGTAGCGCTCGACCGCGTCGGCCAGCGCGACCGGGTCGGCCTCGTGTTCGAACTTGGGCGAGTGCACGCCGACGGTCACCAGCACGTCGGCGAACTCCTGTTCCAGCGGACGCAGTTCGTCCAGCACGTGCAGGCAGTTGACGCAGCAGAACGTCCAGAAGTCCAGCAGCAGGACCTTGCCGCGGAAGTCGGCGAGCGAGTAGGCCCGGCCGCCGGTGTTCAGCCAGCTTCTGCCGCGCAGCTCAGGGGCGCGAACGCGGGCACGGCGGGTGGATGTCGTCACGGTCGGAGTCAACACGAAGCCGCGTTGTTGATGTTCCCAGCCCAAGAAGTGGGACGGGGGTGTTGGGGAAGACTCTCACTACTTCGTAGTGAGCCCCGGGTGCTGCCAGGTCGGGGGTCCGGCAGCATCCGGGGCCACACTGGTCATCGGTTACTGATCCGCTGTCGTTACATCAGTAGAATATGTGACCCGGGTCACACTCTTTTGATATCGCTTGATCGGGTTGTATTCGCTTTTATAGCGATATCGCTAGATCACTCGTCCCGGCCCAACAGGAACCGGCCGAAGTGCGGCACCGTGAAGGCGATCCGGCCGCGCTCGGCGGAGTAGACCAGGCCTTTCTTGATCAGGCTGTCCCGCGCCGGCGAGAGCGACGACGGCTTGCGGCCCAGGAAGATCGCCACGTCCGAACTGCCGGCGCCCTCGTCCTTGCCCTCGGTCAGTTCCGCGATCGCCCGCAGGTACTCGCGTTCGGCCGGGGTGGCCCGCTCGTAGCGGGAGCCGAAGAAGCCGACTGCCAACTCGGCCTCGGCCTCCGGTGCCGCCACGGCGACGTCCTCAGCGGTGATCGGGTCGGCGGGTGCCGCGTCCCAGGCTGCCTTGCCGTAGGCCTGGATGAAGTACGGATAGCCGCCGGAGGCCTCGAACAGGGCGTCCAGCGCGTCCGGCGCGATGCCCGCCATCTCGCGTTCGATCGGCGTGAGCACGGCCCTGTTCATCTCCTCGCGCTCTAGCCGGTCGATCCGCACGTACCGGAACAGCCGCTCGGAGTAGGACTTGCTGGCCGACAGGACGGCGGGTAAATGCGGTAAACCCGCGCCGACCACGACCAGGGGCGCACCGGACTGGGACAACTCGTGGCACGCGGCACACAGCGCGGACACGTCGTCGGGCAGCAGGTCCTGCATCTCGTCGATCAGCAGCGCGACGCCGGTGCCCACGTCCTGTGCCAACTCAGCGACCTCGGTGAACAACTCGACGAGGTCGATCTCGATGTCCCCGGAGTCGGCCCGCCCGACCGCGGCCGGCACGTCGATACCGGGCTGCCAGCGGTCCCGCAGCTTGGCGTTGTCCGGATTCGAGCGCAGCGCGAACGCCTTGAGCACCCCGAGTACCGCCTCGACCCGGTCGGGCGCCCTGTGCCGCACGGCGAGGTCGCGCACGGCCCGGTGCAGCGCGGCAGCCAGTGGCCTGCGCAGTTCGGCCTCGGGTCGGCCCTCGATCTTGCCGGCACCCCAGCCCCTGCGGACCGCCATCGAGCGCAGTTCGCCGAGCAGTACGGTCTTGCCGACCCCGCGTAGCCCGGTCAGCACGAGACTGCGTTCCGGTCGCCCCCTGGCCACGCGTTCCAGCACCACGTCGAATGCTGCCACCTCGCGATCCCGCCCCGCCAACTCGGGCGGCCGCTGGCCGGCGCCGGGGGCGAACGGGTTGCGCACCGGGTCCATCATCGGACCGTATCGCGGTTTCTAGCGTCGGTCCGATATTCGGGCAGATTTCGCTACGGCGTGTCGGTCGGGCGTCACGAGATGCAGAGTTCGTTGCCTTCCGGGTCGGCCATCGTCACCCAGTTGTGTGGCCCCTGCTGGCCCCGGTAGAGGAAGCGGCCACCGCCGTTGGTCAGCCGCGCCACCACGGTGTCCACGTTCTCCGCGCCCACCCAGATGTCCAGGTGCACCCGGTTCTTGACCACCTTGGGCTCGGGCACCTGCTGGAACAGGATGCGCTTGCGCGGACCGCGTTCCGGGCCGTCCGGGTGCCGGATCGCCGCGCCCGTGCACCAGACCAGTTGGCCCTTGTGTCTCATGGTGTCGGCCTCGGTGGCCATACCCCGGTCGATCATGTCCCTGATGAAGGCCTCGTCGCTGGGCTCCACGACCCAGCCCAGCGCGTCCGCCCACCAGTCGGCGAGCGCGTGCGGGTCGGCACAGTCCACCGCGACCTGGAAGTCATATGCCATGGGGGCAGGATAAGGATGGCGTCAGCACCATCAGGTCCGATAGTAGAATCTAGCATCGACACTAGATAGTGGAATACGGCCCGATCGTTGCCGCCACCCCCGAATCCCGGTTGGCTGGCTGGTATGGCGGAACTGGTGACAACCGGACACGGCGAAGTCGAGCGCACGGCCGACCAGGCGGGTCTTCTCCTGAACTACGCGCACCGGGCGAAGGACCGCACCACCGCCGTCGACGG
>DASXYT010000300.1:0-13077 GCA_036502345.1 Pseudonocardiaceae bacterium
GTCAGCCGTCTCGGCCAGCACCGACCTGCTCATCACCGGCGCCGATGTCGGCGCCAGCAAGCTCACCAAGGCCGATAAGCTCGGCGTGGAAGTGGTCGACCAGGGCGTGATCTGGCAGCAACTGATCGAGGCCGGGATCGCTTAGGCAGTCACCTTCTCGGCTGGTTTCGACTCGACCGCGAGGCCGTCGCGCCGCCAGCCGTCCAGGCCGCCGATCATCTCCTTGACCTGCCGGCCGAGTTCCGCGAGCCGCAGCGCGCCGTGCGTGGACGCGTTGCAGTGCGGGCCATCGCAGTAGGTAACCAACAGGCTGTCCGGTGGCAGCAGCCGCGCCACGGTCTCCGCGCTGATCCGCCGGTACGGCAGGTTGACCGCGCCGGGCACATGTCCGGCCGCGTAGGCCGATGCCGCACGGCAGTCGACGACGGTGAACCCGGGGAGCCCTGCTGCCAGGTCGGCGCCGACGTCGGCGCAGTCCACCTCAAGGGCGAGCCGATGGGCGAAGTGCGTGACGGCGTCGCTTGGGGCGGCGGCCGGGTGGGCGAGGACGTTCGAGCGAAGGCGCATACGGCGATCCTGCTGCCGCTCCGCTCGCCGGACGAGTGTCCCGAACGACGCCGTCCGTTAATATCCGGCCATGCGATCGCACCGGATGGTGGCGCTGGCCTACCCCGGCGTCGCGCTGTTCGAACTGAGCGTGGTCACCGAGGTGTTCGGGCTGGACCGGCCGGAACTGGCCGTGCCGTGGTGGTACGACCTGCGGGTCTGCGCGATCGAACCGGGTACGCAGCCGACCGCGGCCGGGCTCGCCCTGCACGTCCCGTACGGCCTGGACGCCCTGGCAGCCGCGGACACCGTGGTGCTGCCCTGTTGGCCGGTGCCCGACCCGGTACCCGACGCCGTGTGCACGGCGCTGCGTTCGGCGTACCAGCGCGGAGCGCGGGTCGTGTCCGTCTGCTCCGGCGCGTTCGCGCTGGCCGCCACCGGGCTGCTGGACGGCAGACGCGCCGCGACGCACTGGCGCTACGCGGCCGAACTGGCCAGGCGCTACCCGGCCGTCACCGTCGACCCGGACGTGCTCTACGTCGACGACGACCGACTGCTCACCGCCGCCGGTTCCGCCGCCGCCATCGACTTGTGCCTGCACCTGGTGCGCAAGGACCACGGTGCGGCGATCGCCAATCAGGTCGCGCGCAGGCTCGTGGTGCCGCCGCACCGGGACGGCGGGCAGGCGCAGTTCGTCGAGGCGCCGGTGGCCGCCGAGGACGACGCCCGCATCCACGACGTGATCGCCTGGCTGACCGAGGACGTGGCCCGGCCGGTCGGCGTCGCCGAACTGGCGGCCAGGGCACACCTGTCGCAGCGCCAGTTCACCCGCCGGTTCCGCGAGGTCGCCGGGCTCAGCCCGATGGACTGGCTGATCGGGCAGCGGATCGCGGCCAGCCTGCCGCTGCTCGAATCCGGCGACGACCCGGTCGAACGGATCGCCGGCACCGTCGGCTTCGCCACCGCCGCCACCTTCCGACACCACTTCCGCAGCCGGCTGCGCACCTCACCGATGACCTACCGCCGCGCCTTCCGCCGGTAACCATCCACAGTAGACAAATGTGGCTACGACGTGATGCCGTCGATGGCCTGCATCTCCGCCGTGCTCAGCACGATCGACCGCGCCGCCAGGTTCTCGCGCAGGTGGGCGAGCGAGGTCGTGCCCGGGATCGGCAGCGTCCACGACGATCCCTGCAGTTGCCAGGCCAGCGCGATCTGTTGGACGCCAACGCCGTGCGCCGCCGCGATCGGGGGCAACACCTCGGCGGCCCGTGCCGCGAGCGGCCCGTCCGTGGTCGTCACCGGATGCCACGGGGCGAACGCGATCCGGTCTTCCTCAGCCGCGGCAAGGAGATCCGCACCCACGCGCGCCGTGACGTTGTAGAGCGCGGTGACGGCCGCGATCGGCACGATCGACTGTGCGATCCGCAACTGCTCAAGTGTGACGTTGGACAGACCGACATGGCGGATGAGTCCGGCCCGACGCAGTTCGGCGAGCACGCCGACCTGATCCTCGAACGGCGCGTCCAGCGCACGTCCGCTGTGCAGGTAGTACAGGTCCAGGGCGTCCACTCCCAGCCGCCGGGCACTGAGCCGGGCACTCTGCCGCAGATAGTTCGGGTTGCCGACCGCATCGAGAGTGCCGTAGTCGAAACCACCTCGGACGAAGCCGCCTTTCGTGGCGATGACCAGATCCTCGGGGTAGGGGTGCAGCGCTTCCCTGATCAGCAGTTCGTTGGTGTGTGGGCCGTAGACGTCGGCGGTGTCGATCAGGTTGATGCCGGCGTCGACGACGCCTCGCAGCACACGGATCGCGTGGTCGTGGTCCGGGTACGGCCCCCACACCTGGTCGCCGGTCAGCTTCATGGCGCCGTAGCCGATACGGTTGACGTGCAGATCGTCGCCGATCGTGAGCTGCTCGGGGTTGGCCTGGGTGATCATCATGGCGTCCTTCCTGCCCGAAGTGGTTGCCCCTTCATCCTCCGGTGGCAGGTGGTTCGACGCCGAGACCGTTCCCGTCGAAGAAATGCACAATCCTGTCAATCAACGACTGGAGAGTCCGACTAGCATCGACACCGTGTCGGGACTGGACTCGCTGCGGCAACTCGTCGGCCGTCACGCCCACAACAGCCACGGGCCGACCGCGATCGACGG
Organism: Pseudonocardiaceae bacterium; assembly: GCA_036502345.1. Lineage (GTDB taxonomy): Bacteria > Actinomycetota > Actinomycetes > Mycobacteriales > Pseudonocardiaceae > DATEPR01. Next base: position 2,701 of record DASXYT010000300.1, read on the forward strand.
GCTGACACTCACCGCGACCGACGCACCGACCTCGCCGCGCCCCGGCGTCGCCGAACCGTCTCTGGGACTGGTCGTCCAGGGCGGCAAGCGCACGGTGTCCGGTGACCGCGTGTTCGACTACGCGGCGGGCGACTTCCTGATCACCCAACTCGCCCTGCCCGTCGTCGGCCAGGTGACGGCGGCCTCCGCGCAGTCCCCCTTCCTCGGGATCGGCATCCGCATCGAGCCCGAGGAGATCGCCGCGATGCTCCTGGAGGCCGCGGACACGGTCGACGACACGCCGGTCCGCGCGCCTGGCATCGCCGTCGCGAGCGCCGGTGCACCTCTGTTCGACGCGCTGGCGCACCTGGCCGGTCTGCTCGACGCTCCGCAGGACGTACGGATCCTCGCGCCGATCTACCGACGCGAGGTGCTCTGGCGGCTGCTCACCGGGCCACAGGGTGCCGTGGTTCGCCAGATCGGGCTCGCCGACGGCAACCTCGCCCACATCACCCGTACCGTGCGGTGGATCCGCGACCACCACGACGACGCGATGCGGATCGAGGAACTCGCCTCGCTCGCCGGGATGAGCGAGTCGACCTTCCATCGGCACTTCCGCGCGGTCACCAGCATGACGCCGATCCAGTACCAGAAGGCGGTCCGGCTCCAGCAGGCCCGGCTGGCGCTGGTCTCCGGCGGCCACGACGTGGCGGAGGTCGCGCACGCTGTCGGCTACGACAGCGCCTCCCAGTTCAGCAGGGAGTACCGGCGGCTGTTCGGTGCCCCGCCGGGCCGGGACGCGCAGCGCATCCGCGGGACCGAGGGTGTGCCGGTGCCGTAGCCGGGCTCAGTGGCGGGCGAACGGCCGCAGGTACCGGCTCGGCTGGTAGGCGACGAACGTCTGCGCATACCTGGGATCCAGCCGCGCCGCCACCGCGTTGAGCACCGATGGCGACGTGTCCGACCAGCGACCGGTCCGCACCCGGTCCACGACAGCCCGGATGCCGGCCAGCTCCTCGCCCTGGGTGAACGTGCAGTGACCAGGAGCGTTCACATAGGCCTGGCGCAGCAGCGCGGAACGACCAGCCCCTGCCACGAGCCGCCGATACGCCTGCTCACCCTGCACCGGCACCAGGCCGTCGCCGGTGGTGTGGATGTCCAGCTGAGGCTTGGTCAGTCTGCCGCTGAAGGACACGAAGTGGGTCATGTAGTTCACCCCACGTGCCTGCGCGGTGACTCGCGCGGCGTGGTCGAGCGTCCGCAGGTCCGCCGACAGGGACAGTCCCGCGCGGCGGTAGAGGGCTCGCACCTCCGCCGCCGATGCCGAGTTGTCCAGCAGCGAGCCGTAGTTCACGCCGGTGTTCCAGGACAGGGTGCCGCCTGCGTGCTGCTCCCCGCTGACCCGGAACAGGTAGTTGCCCTTGATGATGTTCGTCAGGAAGCCCTGGTACTGGTTGAACTCCTGGCGGTCCCAGTCGCCGGGCCGGGGGACGGTCTGGCCGACATCGTTGTAGACGGGCTCGTCGTAGAAGGCGGCTGCCAGCGCGATGCGTGCCCGGCCCGCTGCCGAGGCCTGCGCGTGGCTGACCACCCGCGCCAACTTCTGCCCGTCGGCGACGGCCTCGGCGACGGTCCCCAGGTTGACCAACGGGACCGACGAGCTCGGCGCCAGCAGCGTCTTGGCCGCGAAGGTGCTGTCCAGCAACGCGTTGTACTCGGCAACGCCACCGGCCACCAGACCGCACAGGGCGAGCGATCCGTTGATCGCCGACGGGTGGTACTCGGCGATGTCGGTGGTGATCATGCCGCCCATCGATTCGCCCCAGGCGATCGTCATCCTCGGCGTGCCGATCTCACGGCGGAACTCGGCAAGGGCGGCCAACTGGTCACCGACGGCGGACTCGACCACCCAGCCCATACCGACGTAGTTCGAGGCGACCAGCCCGTATCCCTCGGACAGCAGGGCCGCCTTGATGAACTGCCCGTCGTCGACCGGCGGGCTCGCCGGCAGGTTCTCCCGAACGTAGCCATGGCTGTAGAGCAGCGCGACGCCGTTCCACTTCGTGGGGACGTCGATCTGCCACTGCGCACCGTCCCGGAAGGTGCCGCTCAGGTGCGTCCCGCCCTGGGCGGTGGACGACGCCGCCGTCCCCGGCAGCAGCGCGATCGCCAGCAGGAGCCCCACGAGGACGATGAGGGCACCGGTCAGCCTTCGTCGTGTCGGTGCCCGCATGGTGTTCGTCCCCCGTCGTCGTGCTCTGAGTCAGTACGCATTGCGACGCCCGAAATGTCAATGAGGTTGCGCGCGAATTCATTGACGTCACAGCAGATCGAGCCCGCGGCCCGTGTCCTCACACAACAACGGAGGGCTCACACCTCATCCGTTCGGTGGAGGTCTCTCCGACCGGGGGCGGACGGTTCGGGCGGTACAGGACCCGCCCTCGGCCCGATGTGTTCCGGTGTGCTGATTCCTACGCTCGAAGCATGACATTTTCGCAGGTGACCGCATGATCGAGGTACGCGGTCTTACCAAGCGCTACGGCGGCAGGGTCGCCGTGGCCGACCTCGATTTCACTGTCCGGCCGGGGATGGTGACCGGCTTCCTCGGTCCGAACGGGGCCGGGAAGTCGACGACGATGCGCCTGATCCTCGGCCTGGACGCGCCGACACAGGGCGACGCACGGGTGAACGGGCGACACTACGTCGACCACCCTGCCCCACTGCGCCAGGTCGGTGCCCTACTCGAAGCCAGGGCCGTGCACGCCGGGCGGTCGGCCCGCAGCCACCTGCTGGCGTTGGCCGCCACCCACGGCATCGGCGTCCGGCGGGTGGACCAGGTCCTGGACCTGGTCGGCCTGAGCGACGTGGCAGGCCAGCGGGTGCGGACGTTCTCCCTGGGCATGGGCCAGCGGCTGGGCATCGCGGCGGCGTTGCTCGGCGATCCGAGCACGGTCATCCTGGACGAGCCGATCAACGGGCTGGATCCGGAGGGCGTGCGCTGGGTGCGCACCCTGCTCAAGGGCCTGGCCGCCGAGGGCAGGACGGTGTTCCTGTCCAGCCACCTGATGAACGAGCTGGCCGTGACCGCCGAGCACGTCATCGTGATCGGCAAGGGCAGGCTCATCGCGGACGTGAGTGTCGCGGAACTGTTGGCCGGTGCGTCGACCAACGCCGTACGGATCCGCTCGCCGCACACGGAGCGGCTGCGCGGACTGCTGGCCGGGCCGGGCGTAGCCGTTGCCGACGCGGGAGCGGGCGTGCTGCTGGTGCGTGGCGTCGACGCGGCGCGGATCGGCGCGCTGGCGCGGGCACATCAACTGGAGATCCATGAGCTGGCGGTCGAACAGGCATCACTCGAGGATGTCTTCATGGACCTGACCGCCGGCGCCGTCGAGTACCACGCCACCACCGAGGGGAGTCGGCGATGACCGAGCCGGTCACGCAGGGCCATGTGATCCGCTCCGAGTGGATCAAGTTGCGGAGCGTCCGCTCGTCCTGGTTCGTACTGGCGGCCACCGTGCTGGCCGTCGCCGGTATCGGGCTGTTGGTCACCTATGTCAATCACGCACACTGGGCCACCATGAGCGCCGCCGCGCGGGCCGACATCGACCCGCTCAACCAGAGCATGATCGGGGTGGACCTGGCCCAGCTCACCGTCGGCGTGCTCGGTGTGCTGCTCGCGGCCGGCGAGTACGGGAACGGAATGATCAGGGCCACGTTCGCGGCGGTCCCGCGCCGGTCACCGGTCCTGGTCGCCAAGGCCTGCGTGCTCGCAGCGGTGACGTTCGCGGTGTGCCTGGTCGCGGTGCTCATCACGTTCGCGGGCGGGCAGGCCGTGTTCGGGTCGGCCGGTGGCTTCGGTGGCGGCGCGGAAGCGGTGCGGGTGGTGCTCGGCGCGACGCTGTACCTGACCGTGGTCGGGGTGTTGGGCGTCGGCCTCGGCTTCCTGATCCGCTCAACGGCGGGCGGCATCGCGACCCTGCTCGGTCTGCTGCTGGTGCTGCCGATCCTGTTGGCTGCGTTGCCCGGCAGGTTCAGCGGGACGCTCGGGGAGTACCTGCCCAGCACGGCAGGCAGGGCACTGTTCGTCAACTACGGCAGCGACCCGGCGCTCGCGCCGTGGACCGGGTTCGGCGTCTTCCTGCTGTACGCCGTGGTCGCACTCGGCGCGGCGGCGCTCGTGCTGCGTCGGCGGGACGCGTAACCGATGGGCACCGCACGCATCATGGCGTGGCTGTCGGCCGACTCGCGCGCCACGGCGCCCGGGTGGTTCGAGGCGGCCTACCGGCGGGTGAGGTCGTGGCTCGGGCGGCGTGCCACGCTGACCGACGCCGCACTGGCCGCGGTGATGGCTGCGTGGACGGTGCCCCAACTCGTGTATCACGCCACGCACGCCGACCCGCGGTTCGCCGAATACGTGCTGTTCAGCGCGTTGCTGGTGGCTCCGCTGGCCTTGCGGCGGCGCTATCCGGCGGCCACGTTCACCTTCGCCGTCGTGGTGGCTCTGGTCCAGTGGGTCTCGGACGTGGATCTGGCTGCCGCCGCCAGCCTGTTGATCTACCTCTACACAGTGGCGAGCCGGTACCCGATGCGGGCGACTGTACTGGCCACCGGTGTCGCCGAGGTGGGTGCGCTGCTGGCCGCGATCCGGTGGCCGCAGGGTCTGGAGTGGACCGAGACGTTCGTGCTGCTGTCCGGCCTGGTGCTGGCCGCCGTCCTGTTGGGCGTGAACGTCCGACGTCGGCGACAGGCGCTCGGCGCGCTCACCGAGCGCGCCGAGCAGTTGGAACGCGAACGCGACCAGCAGGCCGTCATCGCGGCGGCTGACGAACGGACCCGGATCGCCAGGGAGATGCACGACGTCGTCGCCCACAGCCTGTCGGTCATGGTGACCCTGTCCGAGGCGGCGGCGGTGAAGCAGGCCGCCGAACCGGAGCGGGCCGCCACGGCCATGCGGCAGGTGTCGACCACCGGCCGACAGGCACTGGACGAGATGCGCCGACTGCTCGGCGTGCTGCGCACCCAGGACGCACCGCGGAGCCGGCAGCCCCAGCCCGGTATCGCCCAGATCGACGCGCTGCTCGACCAGGTCAGGTCCACCGGTCTGGCCGCCGACCTGACCGTGACGGGCACACCGGTGCCGATCAGCCCCGGAGCGGAACTGACGGTGTACCGGATCGTGCAGGAAGCGCTGACCAATACGCTCAAACACGCCGACCAGCCAAGTCGGGTCAGCGTCGCCATCGCGCACCGGCCGGACGCGGTGACGGTGGACGTACGCGACGACGGCGTCAGCAGGCCGGAAGCCGGCACCGCGGGTCACGGACTGACCGGCATGCGGGAACGGGCCGCGGTCTACGGTGGCACGGTGAACGCCGGTCCCCATCCCGCCGGCGGCTGGCGGATCCGGGCCGACCTGCCCACGCGGACCGCGGCGGCCGTGCACGGGCAGGCCCGGTGAGCATCCGCGTGCTGCTGGTCGACGACCAGCCCCTCATCCGCACCGGGTTCCGGATGATCCTGGAGGAGACCGACGACATCGACGTCGTCGGCGAGGGCGGCAACGGCGTCGAGGCGGTCACACTCGCCGCCGCGCTGCACCCGGACGTGATCCTGATGGACGTGCGGATGCCCGAACTGGACGGTATCGAGGCCACCAGACGGATCGTGGCGGCCGACGCGACGGCCAGGGTGCTCATCCTGACCACGTTCGACCTCGACGAGTACGCCTTTGCCGGGCTGCGCGCCGGTGCCAGTGGCTTCGTGCTGAAGGACGTGCCCATCGACGAACTGGCCAGGGCCATCCGCTCGGTGGCGGCAGGCGACGCCGTCGTGTCACCGAGGATCACCCGCAAGCTCCTCGACGCCCACGCCACCCGGCTCTCGGATGCCTCGAACGACGGCGCCGGTCCAGCACTCGACCGGCTCACCCCGAGGGAACGCGAAGTGCTCCTCGCGGTGGCCACCGGCCTGTCCAACACCGAGATCGCCGAGCGGCTGACGGTCTCGGAGGCCACCGTGAAAACCCACGTGGGCAGCATTCTGGCCAAGCTCGACCTACGAAACCGGGTCCACGCCGTCATCTTCGCCTACGAGGTGGGCCTGGTCCGGTAGCCAGCCGCGGTCAGCCCTGTTCGGTGATCTCCACGCGGTCGGCGTAGAACGCCAGGTGGTCCTTGATGTCGGACACGGCGTCGTACGGCTGTTCGTAGGTCCACACCGCGTTGTCCAGCGCGTTCTCGCCGTTCTTGATCGTGTAGTACGACGCGTCACCCTTGTACGGGCAGTAGGTCGCGTTGTCGGTGCGTTCGAGCAGGCTCATGTCGACGTCCTTGCGGGGGACGTACTGGACCCCCGGGTACGTCGACTCACGCAGCGTCAGGGCCTCCGTGGTGTCGGCGATCTTGGTGCCCGCCAATGTGACCACGACCCTGGCCGGGTTGCGGTCGACCGTGATCGGGTGGTCCGGGCCTGGCTGGAGGATCGGCTTGTCGGCCATGCTGAAACCCTTCCGTCGCGCGCTGCTGTGTCGGCGCCTCACCAGTGACGACGCCCTCGTGCCGTGAGGTATTCCGGCGAAACCCGACCTCGATCCAAGGTTTTTTCCGGTAGGGCCGCTGACCGCCACGTGGCCCGTAACGGAACGCAGACCGGCTGTCGCCGCCGATCACGTGCTCGCCGCGACGCAATGCCTTATCGTAAGCGAGGGAAGAATTTCTCCCGCCGCGGTGTAACAAACCCGCCAACCCTCAAGTCGAGGGGTCTCAAGGCCCTCCAGTTCAGGCTGTCCGAGTTGGCCTTGGCATGGGAAAACTTGGCTTGTCGGATCAAGAAGCCGACGGCCGAGAACGCACCGCCGTGAGGACAGAATGTCCCGGTGGATGTCAAGAGGGGTGCCGCGGTTGGGCGGTGCTGACATCCATTGGCGCATTGAATCCCGGTGGCGGTGTCACATGCACGAAGGCGGATGCATATGCGCTTAAAACGAAGACTTGGTCTACTGGCGGTAATTGCCCTCATCGGTGCCCTTTTGTCCATCATTTCCGCTGGAGCGGCCTCCGCGAGCGGCGGGGGCAGCGGCAGCGGTGGTGGCGGGAGCAGCGGCGGTAGCGGCGGGGGCGGTAGCGGTAGCGGCGGTGGTGGGAGCAGCGGCGGCGGCGGAAGCGGCAGCGGCGGCGGGGGCAGCGGAGGGGGTGGCGGCGGCGGTACGACGAGTCCCGGCGGCGGCAACCTCGCTGCGACCGGCACCTGCGGCGACGTGCTGCACCTGAGTTCGGCGCTGCTCGGCGACGCACTCACCATCAGCATCACGGTGCCCAGCACCAACGCGTCGGACGTGTGGAGCTTCTCCGCCGTCGAGCAGGAGTACGACGCGGTGACGGGCGGTCGCTTCGGCGGTCCGCTCACGCTGCCTCACCAGTACCTGCCGCCGTTGGCGTTCGTCTCCGGCAGCGGCTTCGTGACCAGTGGTACGTACTCGAACATTCCCGGTCTCACGACCGCGATCGCGTACACGGCCACCAGGACGTCACCGACTCCGTTGACCTGCACCAACATCGGCTACTGGACCAACCCCGGTACGACGGCGGGCTTCGGCCCGGTGGCACAGAACCCGAGCGGTCGCCCTGACACGGCACCCGCGCTGACCGGGACCAACTCGGCGGCTGCCGGGTCGAACGATGTGCTGCTGCAGTTCAACCAGGAAATGCTGTCCACCGCACAGGGTGTACCGGCGGCGAGTCAGTTCACCGTCACTGTCGGCGGTGTGGCTCGTGCCGTGTCCGCCGTGTCCGTCGTCGACGACAACGCACCGCTGAAGGCCAAGGTCGACCTGACCCTGAGCGGTGCCGCGTTGCCGGCCGGAGCCACGGTGGCTGTCACGTACACCAAACCAACCGGCTCCACCACTCCCGCGTTGCAGGATCTGGAGAGCCTGGAGACGGCGAACTTCGGACCGACCTCGGTTCCCGTTTCCTGACCTGTTCCCCACCTGACACGGGCCGCCCGGCGAACTCTCCGCCGGGCGGCCCGCGTGTTCCGGTCCCGCCGCCGCTGGCAGGTCACCCCAGCTGGCTCTACCATGCACTAGTCAGCCTGTCGACCACCGACCCGGGAGGACGCAGTGCGCGAGACGTCGGACGTGATCACCCTGGCCGGCCCGTTCGCCGATCGGGACCGGTGGAGCGCCGAGGGCTGGTGTTCCATCGAACGCGCCCTCGGACTGATCGGCACGCGCTCGGCGATGGTCCTGGTGCGCGAGGCGTTCTACGGCGGCCGCCGGTTCGACGAGCTGACCCGCAGGGCCGGCATCACCGAGGCCGTCGCGGCGAAGCGGCTCAAGCAACTCGTGGCCGGCGGCGTGCTGCGACAGGTGCCCTATCGGGAGGCGGGCAGCCGGACCAGGCACGAGTACGAGCTCACCGACCGCGGCCGCGCGCTGTTCCCCCTGCTGGTGGCCCTGATGGGCTGGGGCGACGTGCTGGACGACGGCCCCGGCGGCATCGAGCTGATCCACGACGGCTGTGGAGCGCCGATCGAGCCACACGTGCGGTGCACCGAAGGGCATGAGGTACCGCTCACGCAGACCGTGGCCAGGATCGCCCGCCGGTCGAACAACGATTAGGGGTGTTTCATAGGCCTCCTCCGAGCGAGCGGGGGCCAGGTGCGCCAGTTGCAAGGCGGAGGAGGAGCCGGTACCTCTGTTGTACCGGCGACGACGACAACGCCGCAGATGGTGTGCCTGGGCGTCGCGCAGCCGGAAAGCGGGCTTATGAAACAGCCCTAGTCACGACCGCAGGATCAGGCAACTGCTGGTCGCGGTGGCCAGCAGCTTCCCGCCTGCCGCCTCCAGCCGTGCCTCGGCGAGCGCCGTGCGGTGGCCGAGGTGGACGACCCGGCCCGTGCACGTGACCGTCCCGGTGGCCACCCGCATCGCGCGGAGGAACTTCACCGACAGGTCCAGCGACGTGTAGCCGACGCCCGCCGGCAGCAGGGTGTGCACGGCGCAGCCGGTGGCCGAGTCGAGCAGCGTCGCGTACACCCCGCCGTGCACGCTGCCGATCGGGTTGTAGTGGTACTCGGCCGGATCGAGGCTGAACACGACCTCGCCCTCGGCGACCCGCTCCAGTCGCGCACCGATCGTGCTGATGATCGGCGGTGGCGGCACCTCGCCGGCGGCCAGTGCCTGGATGAACTCCAGTCCGCTCCGCCCGACGGCGGCAGCGGCGGTCACCGCGGGGTCCGCCCAGGTCACGACACGGGTCCGCTCGATGTCGACCGACTCGTCCTGAACAGTCACAGCACGCCCTCCCGCACGTTCGGCGAACGCCGTCAGGTTATGCAGCTGACTTGAGTATCGTCAAGTCAGCTGCATAACCACTGCGGTGGGCCTGCGTCGTCAGGCGTCCTGACCGAAGTGCAGGCGACGGTAAGGAATGCTGATCACCGAGGTGGAGATCCGCGCGTCGATGATGGTCGGCTTCGGGTCGGCCACGTACTCGTCGATCGCCGTGCGCAGGGTGGCCAGATCGGTGACGAGGGTGCCGTGGCCGCCAAGGGCCCGGCCGACGGCGCCCAGGTCCGGTGTGGTGATCCTGGCCAGGTCCGCGTTCAGGCCCTTGGCCACGGCCTTGTGGTACTCGGCGCCGAGCAACTGGTCGTTGAACAGCACCACCAGGATCGGCAGCCCGTAGCGCACCGCGGTCTCGAACTCGGGCAGGTGCATCATGAAGCCCGCGTCGCCCTCGACCAGGAAGGCCGGCTTGTCCTCGGTGGCGACCATCGCGCCGATGGCCGTGGTCAGGCCCTGGCCGATGCAGCCGAAGTGCTGGTTGGCCAGCAGCATCCGACGCTTGCGGGTCATCAGGATGGTGGAGAAGCAGATGTTCTGGCCGCCGCCGATGATCAGGCCGATCTCCGGCGGGATCTTCTCGTCCAGGATCCGGCACAGATCGCGCGGGTCGATCGTGTTCGGCTCCAGCTCGTAGGGCTCGTTGTCCTCGAACGCGACCGTCAGGCGTTCCTTGACCTCGGGCGTGCGGTACCCGGTGTGGTGCGCACCGCGCCCGTCCAGCACCCGCTGCAGTTCCTGGACGCCGAGTGTCGCGTCGGAGTGCACGAACACGTCGGCCGACCGGCCGTCGCCCATCACCACGTGCGGCTTGGCGTCGATCTGGATGAACTTCGCGCCGGGGTAGAGGTAGCCGTGTTCGGTCGTGTACTTGTTCAGCCCGGCGCCCACCGCGATCACGCAGTCGGACTCCTGGAACAGCTCCATCGCGGTCTTGGTGGAGTACAGACCGGAGATGCCGACGTGGAACTCGTCCTTGTCGGACAGCCAGGTCTTGGCCATCAGCGTGGTGGCGATCAGCGCGCCGGTGCTCTCGGCCAGCCGCAGGA
>DASXYT010000301.1:0-3009 GCA_036502345.1 Pseudonocardiaceae bacterium
CTGCGCGCTAGTGATCGCGGCGTCGGCGTTGGTGGTGCCCTGCGACTGCGCGTTGGTGATCTGGTTGGACTCGGCCTGCGGGCCGACCCAGATCGGCATGAAGTGCCAGCCGGCAGCCGACTGGGCAGCGGTCCAGGTCGCGTTCAGGTTGCCCGCTCCGCAGGCCGCGTCCGAGCCGCCGAGATAGATACCGACGGTGCTGAAGGGCGACGCGGCCTTCCACTCGGCCATCTGGTCCTGTCCGGGCGCGGTGCAGGCGTCGAAGCCCTGGCCGGTGCTGTCGGTCGCGGTGACCGGTAGTTGGGCGACAGCCGCCAGGGCGTGCGGCGTGAGGGTCGGCGTCGTGGGCTTGGGCGTGGCCGCGGGTAGGCCGGCGCTGGCGAGCACGTCCGTGACGGCGGCCTTGTCGTCGCCGTAGGTCGCCGTGATCGAGGCCGTGGGCGTGGTCATGTTGATCTGGGCGGAAACGGTGTCATCGATGGCCGTGGTGCCGCTGGCCGTGGTGGGCTGCACGAGGAGCGCTTCGGTGCGGCCGATCAGGTTGGCCGGGCAGTTCTCCGTGGTGCCGGGCGTGCCCAGGTACACGACGTGCTGGTCGTACCGGACGCACGTGGTGGAGCCGGCCGTCAGGTTGGTCACTGTCCAACTGGCCGGAACGGTGAAGTTGAGCCCCAGATACGACACGTGTTGAACGTCCGGGGTACTGCTGGCCACCGCCATCGCGGTGCCCGCTCCGGCGAGCACGACGGTGGCGATACCGCCGGCCAATAATGCGGTCCGGTACTTCCGGACACGCGAGGTCCCCAAGGTCATGAGCGGTTGGCTCCTAGTGCCTGTGAAAAGTCGACGTCCCCCGACGGCCGGATGAACGTATCCATGGGACAGATCGCTGCCAACGTATAAAACGGTGCTGTGTCCTGCGTCACACTTGGCCGGGTTCTATCCTCAGTGGACGGCCGATAGCGGCTTCAGCCAGTGGAGGTGCACGTGGGGGGCTTGGATGTGGTCTCCCGACTGGCCAGAACCGATTGGCACGTGACCAGAATGTTGCCCGGCGGCGCGCTCGCCGAACGGGAACTGTTCAAGTTGGAAACGGCTGTCATCGCCGGCCTGCATCGCAAACCAGCTCCTGAACCGGTCACTCTGGTACTGACCAGCGGCACGGTTGGGCTGCGTTCCGGCATGGCCGAACTGCTGAACCGATCCGTCAATATCGACGCTGCCGGCGCGACGAGTCACCTCTACGCCACCATCCTGACCCAGTTGCTGCCCGACGAAGCCCGCATCGTGGCCGCGCTCGCGGACGGAAAACCCAGGCCTGCTGTGGACATCGTCCTTCGTGGCCCGCTCGGTGGAGGCCGGGGCACGGTGCTGCGCAATGCATCCACGATCGGCAGGTCAGCGGGCGTTTCGGCGCCCGAGTACGTGCCCATGTACGTCACCAGACTGTCCACGATGGGCCTCGTCGACATCGGCGAGGAGGACTCGGAACTCGCCGAACAGTACGACATCCTCATGACCGACCAACGGGTTCGGCAGGCCGAACAACGTGGCCACCGGGTCAGAATCGTCCGCCACACGGTTTTGTTGTCAGAATTTGGCCATAGGTTCTGGCAGGCGGCCGATCCGACGTCCGTCCGATGATCCTTGTCTTCGTATCCATTCCGATCCTCGCGGCGGCGATCGGCTACGTCACGAAGGCCGTTCGGCTGGCAGGGTGTCGTCCCGAGGCGCGCGGCCCGCATGGCGAGCATCGCCGTCGACATGATGACGACCCAACTCATCTCGCCGGCCGACATCGTGCGCAGGCTTGACCCGGACCGCATCGCCCGCCAGATCGCCGAACCACTGCGGTCGGTGGCAGGCGAACTGGCCGAGGAGATCGCGCGCGAGTTCCAACCGGACCTGTGGCGCTCGCTGCCCGTACCAGTAAGGCAACTGGTCCTGCGCAGAGTCGAGGCCGAGGCGCCGAAACTGGCCGCGTCCGTACTGCGGGCCGTGCAGGACGATGTGGGGTCCGTCTTCGACCTGAAGGACATGGTCGTCACGAACCTGGTGCGGGACAAGGAACTACTGAATCGAATCTTCACCGAATCGGGCAAGCGCGAGTTTCGGTTCATCACGCATGCCGGTCTGGTCTTCGGTGCTGCGATCGGCATCGTGCAGTTGGTCGCGTGGATTCTGTTCCGCGAACCGCTGATCATGCCGTTCTTCGGCGATCACCGGCTGGCTGGCGCTGAAGATGATCTTCTACCCGACCGAGCCTCGGAGGTATCTGGGGTTGTTCACCTGCCAGGGCCTGTTCCTGCGCAGGCGCGAAGAGGTCTCCGAGTCCTACGCGACGCTCATCGCGCAGGAGGTCATCACCCCGCACAAGGTGATCGAGGCCGTGCTGCACGGCCCACTGGCCGACCGCCTGTTCGCGATGATCCAGCGGGAGGTGCAACACGCACTGGCCAGGCAGACACGGCTGGCCCGGCCGTTGGTGCTGTTCGCCGTCGGCACCGAGCGCTACCAACGGATGAAGTACCTCGTGGCCGAGCGCGCCATGGAACGCATGCCGGACACGCTCGTCCACATCGAGGACTACGCCCGCGACACCATGGACATCCGCAATCTGCTGGTGACCAAGATGCGCGGGCTGACCGCCACCGAGTTCGAGGGCCTGTTGCGGCCGGCCTTCCAGCAGGACGAGTGGATCCTGATCACGGTCGGCGCGGTGCTTGGCTTCGCTGTTGGCGAGGTCCAGTCACTTGTCCTGGAGCACTTCGCGCGCTAGGAAGGCCGCCCACTCCTGCTCCGGGAAGGTCAGCAGCGGCCCGCCCGCGTTCTTCGAGTCCCGCACGCCAACGGCAGGCCCGGCAAAGGCCACCTCTACGCAGTTGGCCTGGTCGCTGCTACGGGAACTTTTGCGCCAGGCGGTGCTCGTGAACATGGCGGGCATCTCCTCATCAGATCTGCTCGGCCGCAGCAGCGACGAACGCCACCGACTGAGCGGGGTCCAGGGCC
>DASXYT010000302.1:0-13793 GCA_036502345.1 Pseudonocardiaceae bacterium
CTCGGAGCCGGCGATCATCCAGCCCTGCTTGGCCTTCACGGTCGCGGGTCGCGGTGGTTCGAGCAGCCCGAACGCCTGGTCGAAACCGTCCGCCCCGAGGTTCGCGGCGCTGTGCGTGTCGTTGATCACCAGGCTCGCGTCGGCGCCGGAAAGCTTGGTGAGCGCGTACTGCCAGACCGCGAGCACGTCCCGCGCGGAGATCTTGGTCTCGCCCCACTCGCCGCTGTCCTTGGCGTCCAGCACGGTGTCGTGCAGACCGGCGAGCTTGATCATCTCCGTCACCAGCGCGGGGCCGTCGAAGTCCTCCCACAGCGCGTCCATGGCGTTGTCGTCGGACAGTTCCAGCGCCCGTCTGATGTCGTACTGGACGTTGGAGTCCAGCTTGAGCTCGCCCATCTCCTGCTTGTGCAGCAGGTCGACCACGACGAACAGCTTGATCACCGACGCCGAGTAGAAGCCGACATCGCCTTCCCGCCCGATGGTCTCGTGGCCGGAGATGCGGTCCAGCACGGCAACCCCATACTGCACACCGCTGACGTCCAACGCGTCGACGGCGTGCACCGCGGCCTCGGCCAGCGCCGGGTTGTCCGGCGGGGTGGTCGGGGTCTGCGACGTCGTCGTCGGTGCCGGCGAGGTGAACGGACTCGCTGTCCCGTCGATCGTGGTGGTGCTGTGCAACGACGCCGGGCTCGCCGACGAGTCGGAACCGTGCAGGTTGTGCACCACGACCGCGGCCATCGCCACGACGATCAGGACTGTGGCGACGATCGGCGTCACGGTGAAGATGCGACTCCGCCGACGCTGTCGCTCACGGCCACTCGGTGCTGGATTCATGTCAGTTCTTACGTATCGGGGTCATGGTTTGTTGCGCATTCTGCAGCTCTTCAGCGGACTCCCACAAAGCCCACCGCCGGTAATCGATCATGGCAATTCCGCACGTGCACCACGACCTGGACCGGTACGGGCCAGCGGACACTGTAGCTGGCCGCCGGCTGGGCACGCTCCGTCACCGCCATTCGCCGGCACTCCGACCGCCGATGAGCTGCCGGCTCGTCCAACGAAGCGGACAAAGCCGAGATACCTTCGACGATTGGTCCGACTGTGACCACTCTCACGTCGATGTTTCTGCTAGATGAACCCGCACAGCTCGCGTGGTTGCCCGCCGTCCCCGGCCCACGCGGCGGCTGCCGGATCGATCAAGCCGAGTATTCGAAGGTAACAGAATGTACACGGAACGGGACGGGTCGCGTTACGCGTTCACGCGACCAATAGACTCCGCCTCCATCGCACCTCTCCTCGTGGTGCACACACAGCGTCAAGGCCGGCCAACCATTGCCGGTCGGACGTGCAAACTGGCAATAGTCATCAGGAGGACGGATGTCCCGGCACTTCCTCGCGGACGGCCTCGTGCTGACCGGAGGTGATCGCGGCGTGGTTGCCGTGGTCGCCGTCATCGCCCTCGCCGCCCTGGTCGTCGGCTACATCCTGCTCAAGGAGGTCCTGGCCGCGGGCCAGGGCACCGCCAAGATGCAGGAGATCGCCAAGGCTGTCCAGGAAGGCGCTGCGGCGTATCTCAACCGGCAGTTCCGCACTCTCGGCGTGTTCGCGGTGATCGTGTTCGCGCTGCTCTTCGCACTTCCCGCCGACTCGGTCGGCGAGCGCATCGGGCGCTCCGGTTTCTTCCTCGTCGGCGCGCTGTTCTCGGCGACGATCGGCTATCTCGGCATGTGGCTGTCCACCCGGGCGAACGTGCGGGTCGCCGCCGCGGCGAACACCGAGGGCCGCGAGAAGGCCATGCGGATCGGTTTCCGCACCGGTGGTGTCGTCGGCATGATGACCGTCGGTCTCGGCCTGTTCGGCGCTTCGATCGTGGTCATCTCGTTCGCAGGCCAGGCCCCCAAGGTGCTGGAGGGCTTCGGCTTCGGTGCCGCGCTGCTCGCCATGTTCATGAGGGTCGGCGGCGGCATCTTCACCAAGGCGGCCGACGTCGGCGCCGACCTGGTCGGCAAGGTCGAGCAGGGCATCCCGGAGGACGACCCGCGCAACGCCGCCACCATCGCCGACAACGTCGGTGACAACGTCGGTGACTGTGCCGGTATGGCGGCCGACCTGTTCGAGTCCTACGCGGTCACGCTGGTCGCATCGCTGATCCTCGGCTCGGCAGCGTTCGGCGCGCAGGGCCTGCTGTTCCCGCTGATCGTGCCGGGTATCGGCATCATCACCGCCGTCATCGGCGTGTACATCACCAACGCGCGTGCCGGTGAGAACGGCCTGTCCGCGATCAACCGGTCGTTCTACATCTCGGCGATCATCTCCGCCGTGCTCTGCACGGTGGCGGCGTTCGTCTACCTGCCGGGCACGTTCAGCCAGCTCTCCGGTGCCGCCAACCCGACGGTGTCCGGCAGTCCGGCTGTCATCGCCGCGGTCGCCGTGCTGATCGGCATCGTGCTCGCCGGCGTCATCCTCTGGCTGACCGGCTACTTCACCGGCACCGAGCACAAGCCGGTGCAGGACGTCGGCAAGTCCTCGCTGACCGGTGCCGCCACGGTGATCCTGTCCGGCATCTCGGTCGGCTTCGAGTCGGCTGTCTACACCGCCATCGTGATCGGTGCCGCCGTGTACGGCGCGTTCCTGCTGTCCGGCTCGGTCACGGTCGCGCTGTTCGCGGTCGCACTGGCCGGCTGTGGCCTGCTGACCACGGTCGGCGTCATCGTCGCGATGGACACCTTCGGTCCGGTCAGTGACAACGCGCAGGGCATCGCGGAGATGTCCGGCGACGTCAGCGACGAGGGCGCGAAGATCCTGACCGACCTGGACGCGGTGGGCAACACCACGAAGGCGATCACCAAGGGCATCGCGATCGCGACCGCCGTGCTGGCCGCCACGGCACTGTTCGGCTCGTACATCAACGCGATCACCGGGTCGTTGGCCGGCAAGGTGACCGCGGGCAGCGCGGTCTTCTACAGCGACTTCGTGAACGGCCAGTTCCGGTCGTTCACGTCGCTGGTGTTCAGTCCGAACACGCTGGTCGGCCTCATCCTGGGCGCCGCGGTCGTGTTCATGTTCTCCGGCCTCGCGGTGAACGCGGTGGCCAGGGCGGCTGGCGCTGTGGTGTACGAGGTGCGCCGCCAGTTCCGGCAGTTCCCGGGGATCATGGACGGCACGCAGCGGCCGGAGTACGGCCGCGTCGTGGACATCTGCACCAGGGACGCGCTGCGTGAGCTGGCCACTCCTGGCCTGCTCGCGGTGTTCGCCCCGATCGCCGTCGGCTTCGGTCTCGGTGTCGGCCCGCTGGCCGGTTACCTGGCCGGCGCCATCGGTACCGGCACCCTGATGGCGGTCTTCCTGGCCAACTCCGGTGGCGCGTGGGACAACGCCAAGAAGCTGGTCGAGGACGGCAACCACGGTGGCAAGGGCTCTGCGGCCCACGAGGCCACGATCGTCGGTGACACCGTCGGTGACCCGTTCAAGGACACCGCGGGCCCGGCGATCAACCCGCTGATCAAGGTGATGAACCTGGTGTCGGTGCTGATCGCGCCTGCCATCGTCGCCTTCTCGGTCGGCCCGTCGGCATCGAGCGTGTGGCGCACCGTCATCGCGCTGGTCTCCGTCGTCATCATCGTGGTGGCCGTGGTGGTCTCCAAGCGCAGGGCCTCGGTCCTGAGTGACAACCCGGATGACGCCGCCGGCGGTGGCGACACCAACGAGATCGAGGAGAAGGTCACCAACGGCGCTGCGTGAGCCGCCTGACGTGATCAAGTGATCGACCGACGCTGGACCCGACTCCGTTGCCGGGGTCGGGTCCAGCGTTGTTGTTCGGCCGGTGGATCACCTGCCGCTGTCCGAACATATGTTCTACAGTCTGCCTGTGGGCCAGCTCTCCTTCTACTCGGCCGAGGCGAGCGCTCCCCGGCTGGCTGACCTGGCCGGAGTGCTCTGCGGGCCTGGTCAGGCGATCGGCTTCGGCGCCGGCACGGCAGCCCGGCTGACCGTCCCGGTCGACCGGCGGTGGCGCGCTGTCGCGCTCGTCGCCGCGTGCGCCGAACGGGGCGTCGCCGCCACGGTGAGCACCACCGAGGACGGCCGGCAGGTCGTCCGCACACCCTTCCGCGCGGACCTGGTCGGCCTGGCCCGGCGGTGGCGGGGCGGTGCCGACACGGCCGGTGCCACCAAA
Source organism: Pseudonocardiaceae bacterium (assembly GCA_036502345.1). Lineage (GTDB taxonomy): Bacteria > Actinomycetota > Actinomycetes > Mycobacteriales > Pseudonocardiaceae > DATEPR01. The sequence continues at coordinate 4,175 of DASXYT010000302.1, forward strand.
GTGGTACCGGAGCGATTCGTGGTGGACGGAGTTACCCTGCGACTGTGGGCGCTGGTCGCCGGGCGGTGGTCGGAGTCGGGTTATCTGCTCGGGCTCGACCCGGACAGCCCCCGGACTCACCTGCCCCTGGTGGTCTCGCTGGTCCGGGCCGGGATGTCGCTGGCGCTGGTGGACGACGGTGGACCGGCCCTCCGGGTGTCCGGTGGCCGCCGGTTGGACAGGCTCGTCGAGCTGGTCGGCGAAGCACCAGCTGGCGTGCCAGGGCATGATTGGCCGGCCGTAGCCGGGAACAGGGGGGCAAATACGGCCGTTAGGGTGAAAAAGTCCGTCGACGGTGTGACGTAGAACGGATTGGCGAATCACTCGGACGTTCTTCCCGATGGGCTTAGAGCGGGTACGAGGGCGCCCGGAGGCCACCTGTACGTCAGTAGGTGGCGAGTTGGTGCACACTGACGAGTCGGAGCGTTGGCAGGAGAAGAGGGCAGGACAGGGTGGCAGGGTCGGCACGGACGCAGAAGAGCGGCGGCGGGACTAATGGGTCCGGCCGCCGTCGATTGGTGATCGTCGAATCACCGGCGAAGGCCCGCAAGATCGCGTCCTACCTCGGCAAGGACTACGTGGTCCTGTCCTCCAAGGGACACATCCGCGACCTGCCGCGCAAGGCGGCCGAGGTGCCCGCGAAGTACAAAGGTGAGTCCTGGTCGAACCTCGGCGTGAACGTCGACAACGACTTCGAGCCCATCTACATCGTCACCCCGGACAAGAAGTCCACCGTGGCCGAGCTGAAGGAAGCCCTCAAGGACGTCGACGAGCTCTACCTCGCGACGGACGGTGACCGCGAGGGCGAGGCCATCGCGTGGCACCTGCTGGAGACCCTGAAGCCCAAGGTGCAGGTCCGCAGGATGGTCTTCCACGAGATCACCGAGCCGGCCATCCTCGCGGCGGCGGAGAACCCGAGGGACCTGGACACCGACCTGGTCGAGGCGTACGAGACCCGGCGCATCCTGGACCGGCTCTACGGCTACGAGGTCTCGCCGGTGCTGTGGAAGAAGGTCATGCCGAAGCTGTCGGCGGGCCGCGTGCAGTCGGTGGAGACCCGGATCGTGGTGCAGCGCGAGCGGGAGCGGATGCAGTTCGTGACCGCCTCGTACTGGGACATCGCCGCCACGATGGACGCAGGAGCCGAGGCATCGCCGAGGACGTTCGGCGCCCGGCTGAGCGCGATCGACGGCGCTCGCGTGGCCAGTGGCCGCGACTTCGGTCCGGACGGCCGCCTCAAGGCGGGCGTCGACGTGCGGGCCCTTGAGGAGGCGGACGCACGGCGGCTGGTCGGAGCCCTGGCGAAGTCCGACTTCCGGGTCGCCAGCGTCGAGGAGAAGCCCTACACGCGTAAGCCGTACCCGCCGTTCATGACCTCGACGCTGCAGCAGGAGGCAGGCCGCAAGCTGCGGTTCTCCGCGAACCGGGCGATGAGTGTCGCCCAGCGGCTGTACGAGAACGGCTACATCACCTACATGCGTACCGACTCGACCACGCTGTCCGAGACGGCGCTGACCGCGGCCAGGTCGCAGGCCACCGAGCTGTACGGCGCCGAGTACGTGCCGGCCCAGCCGCGCCGCTACGACCGCAAGGTGAAGAACGCGCAGGAGGCCCACGAGGCCATCCGCCCCGCCGGTGAGGTGTTCCGCACCCCCGGTGAGGTGGCCCGTGAGCTGGAGTCCGACGAGTTCCGGATGTACGAGCTGATCTGGCAGCGCACCATCGCGTCACAGATGGCCGACGCCCGCGGCACCACGATGAGCGTCCGGATCGCCGGCACCGCCAGCAGCGGCGAGGAGTGCACGTTCTCCTCGTCCGGCCGCACGATCACGTTCGCAGGCTTCCTCAAGGCGTACGTCGAGGCCGTCGACTCCGAGGCCGGCGGCGAGGCGGACAACGCCGAGCGCAGGCTCCCGCAACTGGTCCGCGACCAGTTGCTGGCCGCGTCCGAGCTGACCGCGGACGGCCACAGCACCAGCCCGCCGCCGCGCTACACGGAGGCCAGCCTGATCAAGACGCTGGAGGAGCTGGGCATCGGCCGCCCGTCCACCTACGCGTCCACGATCAACACGATCCAGGAACGCGGTTACGTGTGGAAGAAGGGCTCGGCCCTCGTTCCCTCGTGGGTCGCGTTCTCCGTGGTCGGCCTGCTGGAGCAGCACTTCGGCCGGCTGGTGGACTACGACTTCACCGCCGCGATGGAGGACGAGCTGGAGCGGATCGCGGCCGGTGACGCGCAGCGGCTCAGTTGGCTGACCGGCTTCTACTTCGGCACCGGCAACGGTTCGGCGGGCTCCGTCGGCGGCGAGGGCGGGCTGAAGAAGCTCGTCGGTTCCGGCGTGGACAACATCGACGCCCGCGAGGTCAACTCGATCCCGCTGTTCAACGACGACGAGGGCAGGCCGGTCGTTGTCCGGGTCGGCCGCTACGGGCCGTACCTGGAGCGGGATGTCGTCGGCGCCACCGGTGAGTCCACGGCGCAGCGGGCCAACCTGCCCGACGAACTGCCGCCGGACGAGCTCACGCTGGAGGTCGCCGAGAAGCTGTTCTCCACCCCGCAGGAGGGCCGGTCGCTGGGTACCGACCCGGTCAGCGGCCACGAGATCGTGGCCAAGGACGGGCGCTTCGGGCCGTACGTGACCGAGGTGCTGTCCGAGGAGGAGAGCGCGCTCAAGGGCGCCAAGAAGATCAAGCCGAGGACCGGCTCGCTGCTGCGGTCGATGACGCTGGACACGGTCGACCTGGACGACGCGCTGAAGCTGCTGTCGCTGCCCAGGGTGGTCGGCACGGATCCGGCCAGCGGCGAGGAGATCACGGCGCAGAACGGCCGCTACGGGCCGTACCTCAAGCGCGGCACCGACTCCCGGTCGCTGGCTACCGAGGACGAGATCTTCACCGTCACGCTGGACGAGGCCCTGAAGATCTACGCGGAGCCGAAGAAGCGTGGCCGGCAGTCGGCGGCGACCGCTCCGCCGCTGCGCGAGATGGGCAACGACCCGACCAACGGCAAGCCGATGGTGGTCAAGGACGGCCGGTTCGGCCCGTACGTGACCGACGGCGAGACCAACGCGTCGCTGCGCAAGACCGACGACGTGGAGACGCTGACCGACGATCGAGCAGCCGAACTACTCGCCGAGCGCAGGGCCCGCGGGCCGGCACCGAAGAAGCGCACCACGACGACGACTCGGCGCAAGCCGGCCGCGAAGTCGTCGGCGAAGTCTTCAGCGAAGTCTTCGTAGGGCGCCCCACACCGGTGAGGAATCCGCGCACAATGGGGTGAGCGGAGCTGTTCGGGCCGCGCTGATCGCGATGAGGTGGTCGCAGTGGCGGACGACGAGTTGTTCGGGCCGGACGGCACCCAGCCGCTGGACGTCCCGCCGCTGCTGCCCGACCCGCTCGGTGGCCTCGTCACCGGGTCCATGTTCAGCGACACCACGGTCGCGGCCCCGGCACCTGCCGAGGCCGCGCCGCTCGCGCAGGCCTCCCCGACGCAGCAGGCGGCCCGTCGTCGCGTCGCGCCGACCGTGACCCGCAGGCCGACCGGGGCCAGCGCACCTGGCGCGATGACACCGACCGCGACACCGGTGGCGGCATCGTTACCGAGCAGGCCGAAGGAAGTCCGTAGGCCCACTGTGGCGAGGCCGACCGCGATGCCCGTCACACCGCCGGTGGCCAACGTGCCGAGGCGTAATCCGGTGGCCGGCCGCCCGCCTGCGGGCGGCACGACGTGGCAGCCGCCACCGAGCAGCCGACCGGCCCCGCCCAGTGTCGCGACCCGTTCGCCGAGCCGCAGACGTGCAGGTCTGGGCTGCTCCATGTTCGTTCTGATCATGATCGTGCTGGTGGTCGTCTTCATCGTGCTCGGAGTCGTGCTCGGCCACGGCAACACCGGGTTCACCGGCGGGTGAGCCCGCAACGGCGGCGGGCAACCGGCGCTCCGTCCGACGATGTGGTTACGCTTGCCGCAATCGGCGGCGGTGGGGTCAAGGGGTGAGCGGCATCAGTGGAAATGTCGATACGGAGGGTATGTCCGGTCCGATAGGACCGGCCGACTCTGACGCGTCCACGGCACACCGCGTTCGCAGCGTGCTCGCCATCAGAGCGTTCCGGCGGCTGTGGGGCGTCACGTTCCTGCTCAGCGTGGCCGACTGGCTGTCGCTGTTCGCGCTGTCCAGCCTGGCCAACAAGCTGATCGCCGGCTACTTCGCGCAGAGCTTCGCGTTCAGTGCCGTCGTACTCACCCAGTTGCTGCCCGGCCTGCTGTTCGCCCCGCTCGGTGGCGTGCTGGCCGACAAGTTCGACCGCCGCAAGGTGATGGTCACCGTCGACCTGATCCGGTGCGCGTTGTTCCTGTCGATCGCGCTGGTCGGGACGTGGTGGTGGCTGCTGGGCGCCAACTTCCTGATCGGCAGCACGGCGATGATGTGGATCCCGGCGAAGGACTCGGCGATCCCCAACCTGCTGCGCCGCAAGGACCAGGTGGAGACCGCCAACCAGTTGGGCCTGGTGATGACCTACGGCGTCGCCGTGGTCAGCGCGGCGGGCCTGTTCTCCGTGGTCACCGGCCTCGGCTCGACACTGCACCTGTGGGACGGCACCGGCGCCCAACTCGGCGTCGCCAAGGTCATCGTCATCATCAACGGCCTGCTCTACCTGGCCGCCGCGGTCATCGTGGCCACCCGGATCCCGGAACTGTCCGGCCGGGCCAACTCGCATACCCGTAAGCCCGACGAACCGGGTGAGTCCTGGGCCACCATGTTCTCCGAGGGCCTGCGGTTCGCGCGCAAGACGCCGCTGATCCGTGGCCTGATGTACGGCCTGGTCGGCGCGTTCGCTGCTGGCGGCGCGGTGATCGGTACCGCCCAGCGCTACGCGACCAGCCTGCTCGGCGGTGACTCGGCGTTCGCCATGTTGTTCGTGGCGCTGTTCGTCGGGCTCGGCCTCGGCATGGCCACGGCCCCTCGACTGGCACGGCGGCTGTCGCACAACCGCTTGTTCGGCGTGGCCATCGTGGGTGCCGGGTTGGCGCTGGTGCTGGTCGCGCTGTCGCCCCACCTGGCCATCTCGCTGATCACCGTGGCCATCGTCGGCGCGTGCGCGGGTGTCGCGTTCCTGACCGGCATCACGATCATCGGTTCCCAGGTCGAGGACGCCATCCGGGGCCGGATCAACGCGCTGTACCAGTCGCTGATGAAGGTCGTGCTGTTCGCGTCGGCGCTGGCCGTGCCGGTGCTGGTCGGCTTCGTCCGGCCGCACAACATCACGGTGTTCGGCAACCCGATGCAGATCGACGGCACCCGGCCGGTGATGCTCGGCGCCGGCCTGCTGGCCGCGCTGGCCGGTGTGATCGCCTACCGGCAGATGGACGACCGCAGGCCCGAACCGATCATGGCCAACCTGGTCGCCGCGCTGCGCCGCAGGCCACAGCGGCTGCACGGCATGCTGATCGCGGTCGAGGGCGACGTCCACCGGGACACCGAGGCCCAGTCCAGGCACCTCGCCGACTGGCTGCGGGCCGGTGGCCACCGGGTTCAACTGGCCAACGACCCGGCGCTGGACGAGAGCAGGCTTGCCTCCGTGCTCGCCGGCACCAAGCTGTCCGGCGCCAGGGCCCACGTGCTGGTCGCAGCGGCCGTCCGGGCCGATGTGGTCGAGCGACGGGTGCTGCCGGCGCTGGAGGCCGGCGAGATGGTCGTGATGGAGCGCTACGTGGACAGCCCGCTGGCGCACCTCGGCGCGCTCGGCGGGATCGACCCCAAGGAACTGGACGGCCTGGCCGACTGGGCCACCGGCAGGCTGCGGCCGGACGTCACCGTGCTGCTGGACCGCGATCCGGCCACCCTGGTGGTGGACGGTGTCGCCGACCCGGAGCGTGCTCTCGGTGGGTTGAACAACGCTGAGCACCACTGGCGCGTGCAGCGGCTGCTCACCGAGATGGCGGCGGCCGACCCCGGCCGGTACGTGGTGGTGGACGCCGACGGCAGCGAGGCGGCCGTCGCCGAACGGGTGCGCACGGCCATGACGGCCGCGCTGAAGAAGCGCGGTGTGCCCGCCGAACTGCCGACCAACGGCTCCGCCGTGCTGCGCCAGCCCTCTGACGATCTGACAGGGGCTGGGCAGGAGACGGCGTGACCGACAGAGACGTATGGGCTGGCGTCGTCGGCCAGCCGGACGCCGTCGCGGTGCTCAAGGCCGCGGCCGCGGCAGCAGCTGACATCGTGGAGGGGCGCCCGGTCGCGCCGGGCAACAACTCCGCGATGACCCACGCGTGGCTGTTCACCGGTCCGCCCGGCTCCGGCCGCTCGGTGGCCGCGCGGGCGTTCGCGGCCTCGTTGGAGTGCATCGTGGGCACCGGCTGCGGCCAGTGTCCCGGCTGCCGGACCACGATGGCCGGCACGAACGCCGACGTGCGGCTCGTGGTGCCGGAAGGCCTGTCGATCTCGGTAGCCGAGATGCGGTCGCTCGTGCAGGCGGCGGCCAGGCGGCCGACCGGTGGCCGCTGGCAGGTGGTGGTCATCGAGGACGCCGACCGGCTGACCGAGGGCGCGGCCAACGCGCTGCTCAAGGCCGTCGAGGAACCGCCTGACCGCACGGTGTTCCTGCTGTGTGCGCCGTCCGACCACCCCGAGGACGTCTCGGTCACCATTCGCTCCCGGTGCAGGGCGATCGCGCTGCGCACCCCACCGCCGCCCGCCATCGCCGAGGTGCTGATCGACCGGGACGGTGTGCCCGAGGAGACGGCGCTGTGGGCCGCGTCGGTGTGCGGTGGCCACGTGGGCAGGGCCCGGCGACTGGCCACCGACCCGGCCGCCCGCAAGCGCAGGGAGTCGGTGCTGCGGATACCCCTTGGCCTGCGTGGCTTCGGTGACGTGTTCGCCCGCGCCGACGATCTCGTGCAGGCGGCCGAGACCGAGGCGTCGACGCTCAGCGAGGCGCGCGACACCCCGGAGCGGGAGGCGCTGGAGACCGCGATGGGCGCCGGTGGCACCGGCAAGGGCACGGCCGCCGCCACCCGCGGCGCGAAGGGCGCGTTGAAGGAACTGGAGAAGCGGCAGAAGTCACGGGCGACCAGGACCCAGCGTGACTCGCTGGACCTGGCCCTGATCGACCTGGCCGGCTTCTACCGGGACGTGCTGGTCACGGCGATGGGCTCGGACGCGGCCAGGTTCCACCCGGACCGCGCGGACGACCTGGCAGCGGCGGCGACGTCCTGGAGCCAGGAGTCGACGCTGCGCAGGCTGGAAGCCGTGCTGGCGTGCCGGCAGGCCATCGACGAGAACGTGAAGCCGAGGATCGCCGTCGAGGCGATGCTCACCATGCTGTTTCACGGCTGAGTTCTAGCGTCGCACGTTCCTCGGCAGCGCCGCCACGATGATCACGCCCACCATCAGCAGTGCCGTGCCGAGCCAGAACAGCGGCACGGCCTCGTAGGCCCCACTGGTGAACGCCAGCTTCTTCGGCACACCGGGCACTGCGGGCGGCGCGACGGGGTTGACCACGGCGGTCGTCGTGGTGCCGCACTTGACGCCACCGGCAGGCGCGTACGCCCTGGTCACCTGCTCACCGAGGGACAGCTGGGCCAGCGCGGTCGGCAGATTCGGGATGCCCAGGGCGGCGGTCGGCAGCACCTGGATGTCCAGCATCCTGGCCGTGGCGCCGAGCTGGAACCCGGTGAACGGAGCGCCGTTCTTGCCGGCGGTGAGCGCCCCGGACGACTTGGTCAGCGCGGCGACGGACAGCCGAAGCACGCCGATGTCGATCATCGGGATGGCCGAGGTGAGCTGCTGGCCGTTGGGCAGCAGGTCACCGACGATCGGCAGCTTCGGCAGGCCAGGCACGTTCAGCGGAATGCCGATCGGCACGTCGGCCGTCGGTTTGGTCGCGTCCAGCGTGTAGAGCATCTTGCCGGCCTGGGCCACCTGGATGACCGGCGCGGTGTAGCTGATCGTGGACGTGCTGGCGCTGCCGGTGGAGGTGGCGGTCAGCGTCGGCTGGCTGACGACGTTGAGGTCCAGTTCCAGTGGAGTACCGGCGAACAGCTTCAGACTGGCCAGTTGCATGGTCGAGATCGACTGGACGGCTTTGTTGGCCGAACCGGGAATGGCGACAAGGCGAACGACCGACCGGGTGCTCATCGTGTTGGGCAGACTGAGCAGCGAACCGGTGGTGCTGTTGGTACCACCGGAAAGCAGACCGGCCAAATTGGACAGTGGCCCGGCCATCTGGCTCAGGTTGTCGATCAGGCTCTGCTTCTGGGCGGCCGGCAGGTTCGACGAGCTCATCGCCGAAGCGAGACTGGTGGCGTCCGTGGTGTTCGGGAGGGACGGAATCAGGTTCAGCGCGGAGATGCTGGCGACGGACGTGCTGGCGTCCGAGATGGTGCCGACACACGGGCCGAGCGTGTCGCTCCAGCGGGCGTGCACCTGCCCGTTGAGCAGGCCGACCTTCAGGAGTGCGTCCAGCGGCGTGCTGGGCGGGTTCAGCCCACCGGCGATCGACTTGGCGTTGTCCGGCAGCGCCGTCTGGGCCAGTGCCCCCGGCAGCTGCGGCGAGTTACCTTCGATGGCGATCCCGGCAGGCGACGACTGCGCGATCGACCGCTCGTAGTTCAGGAACGCCTCGGAATTCGCCTGCGCGCTTGACAACCCGACGCCCAGTTCGGCAGCCGACTGGCGAGGCAGCTCGTTGGCGGCACCAGGCAGAATCGCACTGGCCGGCACGGCACCAGGCAGCAGGCGCAACACGGCAAGCCCGGTAGCGGCGTCACCAACGGCGTGCCCGAGCGGCTGAGGCCCACTGGGCGCCGAAGCAGGCGGCCCACCGGCAGGCGTGGAGGGCACAGGAGTCGTCGGAAAGGTAGGCGACGACGAAGCGGCAAACCCAGGCGCGGCAGACAACGCCACCAGGGCGGCAGCGACCGGAAGGGCCAGAACAAGCGGCCGGCGCAAGCGTCCTCCAAGGGCGAAGTCAGGACACCGATGGGACCGGCGTCACACACCGGACCTAACGACCGGAGCCCCGCGCGGTAACGCACCACCTACCGCTACACTTGCTTCGCCCCGCCGCCTTAGCTCAGTCGGCCAGAGCAACGCACTCGTAATGCGTAGGTCAAGGGTTCGATTCCCTTAGGCGGCTCAGCACCTGATCAGGCCCTTTCCGAGATTTCGGAAAGGGCCTGGCCTGTTGAGGGAGCAGTTGGGGTAGCAGTTGCCAGTCGCCCCACAGCGCGCCGCCCATCCGCTCGGCGGCGTCCCGGACCATGGCCTCAGCCACGTGACGTAGCCCTGAGTGGTCCGCACATCGGTGTGGCCGAGGATCTGCTGAATCGTCCGCACGTGAACGCCCTGCTCGGCCATGAGCGTTCCAGCGGTGTGCCAGCCGTCGTGTAGCTGGACGTAGCGGACGCCAGGCTCCGCCAGCACTTGGCCCCCACTCCTCCAGTCGTCCCGCGGATCGAGTGATGGACGCATCCGCCGGCGAGCGGCTTCTGGACGGCCGCAACATAGATCGTCTGTGCTCGGGACCTTACGACCTCCTGAGTGGCTGGTCTGCATGCTGATCCACTGTCCTGCCCGACTCT
>DASXYT010000303.1:0-5453 GCA_036502345.1 Pseudonocardiaceae bacterium
CGTCCAGCGCGACCACGGAGTCGTCGGGGTGTTCGGCCACCCAGTGCCGGACGAAGTGCGAGCCGATGAACCCGGCGGCGCCGGTCACCACAAGGGTCGTCATGGGCGCGACGCTACCTGGTGGGCGTCACGGCCGTGACACAGCCGGGGACGGCCCATCGGTGGTGGTCAGGCGGGTTCGCGGTCCAAGTCCGGTTCGAGGTAGATCATCTTCGCCAGCGGCACCCTGGCCCGGACCCGCGCCTCGGCCTCGTCGATGGCCTTCGCGACCTGCCGCAACGGCAGTTCGGCGACGAACGCGATCTTCGCGGCGACCAGCAGTTCGTCCGGGCTGAGGTACTGGGTCCTGATGTGGATGACCCGCTCCACCTCGCCGTGCGCCAGTTCGCCGGTGATCTGGGCGAGCAGGTCGGCTCCGACACCCTCGCCGATCAGCAGACTCTTCGTCTCGATGATCAACACCACCGCGATCACCCCGAGTAGCGCGCCGATGGCGATCGTGCCGACGCCGTCCCACACCGGGTTGCCGGTGACCACGGACAGCACCACGCCGCACAGCGCGAACACCAGGCCGATCAGCGCGCCGCTGTCCTCGGCCAGCACCACCGGCAGTTCGGGGATCTTGGCGTCCCGCACGAACCGCCACCACGTCGCGTCGCCCTTGAGGTGCCGCGACTCGCCGATCGCGGTGCGGAAGCTGAACCCCTCCAGGACCATCGCCAGCGCCAGGATGACGATCGCGACCACCGGGTCCTCCAGCGGATGCGGGTCGATCACCTTGTGCACGCCCTCGTACAGCGCGAACACCGCACCCAGCGTGAACAGCAGCAACGCCACGACGAACGCGTAGAAGTAGCGCTCCCTGCCGAAGCCGAACGGGTGCTCCTTGGTGGCCTCCCGCTGGGACGTCCGTCTGCCCAGCAGCAACAGACCCTGGTTGGCCGTGTCAGCGAGGGAGTGCACCGACTCGGCCAGCAGGGACGACGATCCCGTCACCGCGAAACCGACGAACTTCGCGACCGCGATCCCCGCGTTCGCAGCCAGAGCAGCCAGTACCGCCCGGGAACCGCCAGTTGCCGACATGTCCGAAATCCTGCCCGACCGCTCAGATCACGCCGGCGGTGGCCCGGAACACCTGCGTCTTGCCTGCGTCGTCGGGCAGCGCGAGCACCGGCCCCTCGACGCAGTCGCGCGCCGGGATCCACGCCGAGTCACCCCTGGCCAGCCGCAGTGTGCAGCCGCCCGGCGAGCTCAGCGTCACGGCGCCCTCGGTGCAGATCAGCACCTGCGGACCGGCGTGCTGCAGCGGCACCTTCACTCCCGCGCAGGCTGGCCACTCCAGTCGGGACAGCTCGAACTCCGGCGCGTCGGTCGGGTACACCAGCATGTGCGGCGCGACCTGCTCACCGCGCAGCACCCCCAGGTCGCCGTGTCCGAAGTCGACCACCCGCAGCAGTTCCGGCACGTCGACGTGCTTGGGTGTCAGGCCGCCGCGCAGGATGTTGTCCGAGTTGGCCAGGATCTCCACGCCGGTGCCGCGCAGGTAGGCATGCATCGTGCCGGTGGCCAGGTAGACGGCCTCGCCGGGACCGAGCACCAGCCGGTTGAGCAGCAGCGCGGCCAGCACGCCGGGGTCACCCGGGTAGCGCTCACCGAGTTCCAGCACGGTCCGGCAGGCCAGGTCGAACGGGCCGTGCGCCTTCACGTGCAGCACGCACGCGTCCAGCACCTGCGGCAGCAGCATGTCCAGCACCGACGACGGCAGCGTGATCCACGTGGTGAACAGCGCCCGCAGGCCGTCCTCGTCCGGCTGGGCGGCCAGCAGGTCGGTGTACCGGGTCAGGCCGGGCGCTTCCAGGTCACGCAACAGGTCCAGGGTGTGCTCGGCGTCCCGGAAGCCGGCCAGGACGTGGAACTCGGTGAGCGCGCACACCAGTTCCGGCTTGGCCGTCGGGTCCGGGTAGTTGCGGTGCGATGCCAGCCTGGGCAGGCCCTCGGCCTCCTCCCTGGCGTAGCCGGTCCGCGCCTGCTCCAGCGACGGGTGCACCTGCATGCTCATCGGCTCGTCGGCGGCCAGCACCTTCAGCAGGAACGGCAGCCGGTTGGCCCACCGCCGCGCGTACGGCGCACCGAGTTGGCCGACCGGGTCGGCGTCCACGAGTTGCAGCAGCGTGTGTTCGACGCCGTCGGCGTCCAGCACAGTGGACGGGTCGTCCGGGTGTGCGCCCATCCACAGTTCGGCCTCGGGATGGGGGGTCGGCAGCTGTCTGCCCTGCAACTCGGCGAGGACCGTGCGCGACCCCCACGCATACGGCCGAACCTTGTTCCGCAGCAAATGCACTGTCCCGCTCACTCCCTAGTCCCGACGCCCCAGTTGGACCAGGTTAGACGGCGAGCGAGGCGTATCTGCCCGGACCACCGAGCGCCCCGGTGGCCAAGCCGAGGTAAACGGCTGTCATCTCGAACCTCAACGCCAGCACCGCGGCGCGAACGGCCAGGCCACCCTTGGTTTCCTCGCCGGGTGCCAGCAGATCGGCGCCGGACAGCATGTCGTTGGCGGCCAACTGGGTCGCCTCGGCCTGTGCGTCGTTCGCCACGGCCAGCAGCAGCACCCGCAGCAGGCCGCTCTCCACGTCGTCCGGGTCGGCGAAGATGTCGTCGCCGGACGTGGACCGCACGGCCGCCCTGTGCAGCACGATCCTGCTCTGCACCTGGGCGTAGTCGGCGGCGCCCGCCACCACACCGGAGAACCCGGCGAGCACGTCGACGGCGTGGTCGGCCACTGCCGCGGCCACCCTGTCCAGCCCGCACACCAGCGGCGTCCGATCGGCCAGCCGCAGGGCCAGCGACTTCGCCGGGTTCACGAACGACTCGTAGGCCGCGTGGTCCTGTTCGGCCTCCCGGTCCAGTTCGTCGGCCAGCACGTCGATGCTGGTGCGCAACAGGCCCAACGCGTCCAGCACCAGCAGACCGGCGGCCAGCGCCCTGGGGAACGCGAACCCGGCAGGCACCGGCACCCGCTCGGGCAGCAGCACACCGCTACCGGCGGCGGCCGCCGCGACCGGGCCGTCCGCCGGCGCGGTGAGCACGATGTGCGCGCCACGCCTGCCGGCCCGGTGGATGGACTCGGCGAGCACGATGTCGCCGGGGTCGTCGGTGTGCGCGACGATCACGTCCAGCGGCCCGGTCCAGATCGGCGCGGCCTCGCTGACCACGATCGGCACCGAGCAGTCCAGGCCGAGCAGCGCGACCAGCAGCCGGTTCACCGCAGGCCCGACACCGGGCCTGTTGACGAACACGAGGGCGCGCGGCCGGACACCGTCCAGGTTCCTGAGCCCCTGCTCGGCCGCCGCGTCCGCGGTGGCCCGTACCTGTGCACCGGCCGACGCGGCGGCACGCAGGCAGCCGCCCGCCTCACCGTCCACAGCGGCCAGGCGGACCGGATCGTCCAGCAGGCTGTCGTCCAGCACCTGGCTCACCCGCCCGCTCCGTCAGCCGCGGGACCTCCCACGGCCTCGTCCAACAACAGCACCGGAATGCCGTCCCGGACCGGGTAGGCCCGGCCGCACGCGGTGCACGTCAGGTAGTCCGCCGTCGGGTCGTCGGCCGTGCCGACCCGCAGTGGCGCGTGGTCGGTCGATGGGCAGGCCAGGATGTCCAACAGCTTGGGGTCGAGTTCGACGGCCACGGTTCCTCCTCGCCTGGCCCGGCGGCGTGTCCACCCTGCCGCAGGCTCACTACCCATGGTGACCCATCCCCGACACGGGCCAGGGCGCCGGTCACCTTCTTTCCGGTTACAACTAGCCCACTCGCACCGATCATGCCCGCACGATCGCCAGCACCTCGTCGCGCAGGGCGGCCACCGCTGCCGCGTCCGGCGCCTCGATGTTCAGCCGCAGCAGCGGCTCGGTGTTGGAAGCCCGCAGGTTGAACCACGAACCGGCCGTTACCTGCACGGTAAGCCCGTCCAGGTCGTCGATGACGACGCCTTCGCGATCAGCGAACGCGGACCGCACGGCTGCGGCCCTGCCGGCCTGGTCCTCGACCGTCGAGTTGATCTCGCCGGAGGCCGCGTAACGGGAGTACGCGGCCGTCAGTTCGGACAGCGGCCCCGCCTGCTCGCCCAGCGCGGCCAGCACATGCATCGCGGCCAGCATGCCGGTGTCGGCACGCCAGAAGTCGCGGAAGTAGTAGTGGGCGGAGTGCTCGCCACCGAAGATCGCGCCGGTCTCGGCCATCTTCTGCTTGATGAACGAGTGGCCCACCCTGGTCCGCACCGGCTTGCCGCCGTGCTCGGTGACGATCTCGGGCACCGCGTGCGACGTGATCAGGTTGTGGATCACGACGCCGCCGGGCTCCTTGACCAGCTCACGGGTGGCCACCAGCGCGGTGACGGCACTCGGGCTGACCGGCTCGCCACGCTCGTCCACCACGAAACAGCGGTCGGCGTCGCCGTCGAAGGCGAGACCGATGTCGGCGCCGGTCTCGCGCACCTTCGCCTGCAGATCCACGATGTTGGCCGGGTCCAGCGGGTTGGCCTCGTGGTTGGGGAAGTTGCCGTCCAGCTCGAAGTACATCGGGACGACGTCCAGCGGCAGGTCGGCCAGCACCCTGGGCACGGTGTAGCCGCCCATGCCGTTGCCGGCGTCGACGACCACCTTCAGCGGCCTGCTGGTGGTCAGGTTGACCAGACCACGCAGGTACACGGCATAGCTGTCCAGCAGGTTCTGCTCGGAGACCGTGCCCGGCGTGACGCCGTCCGGCGTGGGCACGCCCTGCTCGACGTCCTCGCGGATCTGGGCCAGCCCGCTGTCCTGGCCGACCGGGGCCGCACCGGCACGGCACATCTTGATGCCGTTGTAGCGGGCCGGGTTGTGGCTGGCGGTGAACATGGCGCCGGGCAGGTCGAGGCTGCCGGACGCGAAGTACAGCATGTCGGTGCTGGCCAGGCCGATGGAGATGACGTCCAACCCCTGGCTGGTCACGCCGTCCGCGAACGCGGCGGACAGTTCCGGCGACGAGTCCCTCATGTCGTGCCCGACGACGACCGCCGTGCCACCGACCAGCCGGGCGAACGCCGCGCCGACGGCCCTGGTCACGTCGGTGTCGAGCTGCTCGCCGACCACGCCTCGGATGTCGTACGCCTTGACGATGGCCGACAGGTCACGCACGGCAGCTCCCAGTCTGGTCGGTTCCGGCGAGGGTTTCACCGTGCGCAGAAGCCTACCGGGACCTCGTGACAGCTAGTCGTCCACCGGATCGGGCAGCACCCGCAGGTGGCCCCGCCTGCCGGACGAGTAGGCCTGGTCGGACGGCGGCTCGACGGGCCGATCCATCCGGCCCGCCTCGCGGACCGCCTCGGCGAGCGCCGTCAGGTCGTCCACCGTGGGCTCGGGGGGAATGAACTCACCTTCGTGTCGCACGACCTCCCACCCACGCGGGACGGTGAGGCG
>DASXYT010000304.1:0-17300 GCA_036502345.1 Pseudonocardiaceae bacterium
CTGCAGAATCCCCAAAAGCGACAGCAACTGCGCTGGCATCGAGTCGTGGATCAGAACTCATGGCATGTGGATACGTCTACTGAGTGGCTGGGTAGCATGCCCATCTTGTCGCAAGCCCGTTGGTGAACAGAAAGGTTTGTCGTCAAACAGGTGGTCGACGGGCCACTGCGGCTCCTTGTTGCCGAGTTCGGCTCTATGGGATCAAGGGCGCGCCGCCAGCGGCGGGCTGTCAGGTCGCGTTGGTGACGCCAAGGACTGCCCGGCGCACCGGCCTGCCGCTTCGCTCTCGGCCGGACGCCGGGCGCGCGGCACGCCGCGCCAACTCGGGGCGCCACCGCAGACGGCGCGCAGGACCAGAGAGTCGATTTGGCGACGAGCACCAGGCCGTGACGATCGCGGATGTGGTCGACCTCGGCGAGCTGGGCACGGCGATCGACGCCCGGCGACGCTCCGCGCCTCCGGCCACCGGATTGGTGGCCACGGCTTGCGAAGGGGCTGCGGGCGTCGGGTACTGCCAGCACACAGAGCCTCACTGCTCACCCCCACACGGACGTTGATCGTGCTCCGTTTGGACGGTAACGCCGTGATCGGCTCAACTTGAGCTAGAAGGCCCGTGTGGGTGATAGCTGTCCATGAACTGTCATGCCCGACTCGTCCGAGCATGACTACGGCCGGCGGCTCCGCATCAAGGGCGCTGTCGCGTCGCTGCGCGATCTTCGACCCCTGACCCGGCTCCACCGGCCGTGTGTCGGTCTTCTTGTCGGGCGGCCAGGGGAGAGGCTGATCCGTTCAAGGTCAGGCCGTCTCCAGGCCGTCAGACGTCAAGCAGCGATGGTCAACGACCAGAACTGACGGCAACCGAAATTGCTGGTCAGGACCCATGCGGCCATCGTGGCCTCAGGCCTGCTTGGTCTCCCAGAAGATCTTGTCGATCTGGGCGATCAGGTCCAGCAGTTCCTGGCCCTTGGCGGGGTCCATGGAGCCCTTGGTGCCTGTTGCGCCCGCGGCCTTGGTGGCCTTGTTGAACAGGTCGTGCAGCTGCGGGTACTTCTCGAAGTGCGGTGGCTTGAAGTAGTCGGTCCACAGCACCCACAGGTGGTGCTTGACCAGCTCGCTGCGCTGCTCCTTGATCACGATCGCCCTTGCACGGAACTCGGGGTCCTCGTTGCCCTGGTACTTCTCCTGGATCGCCTTGACGGACTCCGCCTCGATCCTGGCCTGCGCCGGGTCGTAGACACCGCACGGCAGATCGCAGTGAGCCGTGGCCTCGAGACGAGGGCCGAGGATGCGCGACATCAGTCGCATTGTTCCTCCCTGACAGTGGATGCTCCGACGCGACGACCTTACCCTCGTGACGTCAACCAGGCAGGCGGAGGTGATCGTTGGCACGGGACAGCGCATCAAACGAGAATCCACTCGGGCCGTGGCCCTGGCGGCGCCTTCGCGTGCTCGGGCCGTCCATGGCGCCCACGCTCGCCGACGGGGACACCGTGCTGGTCCGCAACTCGAACCAGCCTCTACCTGGTGACGTCGTCCTCGTTCGGTGGGTGGAACGGCCCGCCCAGCTGTCCGTCAAGCGCGCCATCCGAAGCGACGACGACGGCCGTACCTGGTTCGTCATCGGCGACAACTTGTTCGGTTCGACCGATTCGCGCGAGCTCGGGCCGGCCACCGTACTCGGGGTGGTTACCAGAAGACTGTGGCCGAGGCCCAAGAAGATCAGGCGGAAGATCTAGGAGTTCTTCGCCGCTATCCGCAGCTCGTCGTAGTACGAGACACACTCGTCGTACTGCGGCAGCATGCCCGCGGCCAGTGCGTCCGCCAGGTTGGGAGCCACGGCGTCCTTCGGTGACAGGATCGGCTCGATGTCCGTCGGCCACGGCAGCGCCATCGCCGGGTCCAGCGGGTTGATGCAGTGCTCGCCGCCCGGGTTGTAGCCGGTGCTGCACAGATAGGCCATGACGGTGTCGTCGGTCAGCGCCACGAAGCCGTGGCCAAGGCCCTCCGAGACGTACACCGCCTTGTAGTCCTTCGAGTCAAGCAACACGGCGTCGACCTCGCCGAACGTGGGCGACCCGACCCGCAGGTCGACGACCACGTCGAGCAGTGCGCCGCTCGGGCAGTACACGTACTTGGCCTGGCCGGGCGGGGTGTCGGCGAAGTGCAGGCCTCGGATGACGCCCCGCTTGGACACGCTGTGGTTGGTCTGCGCGACCCGCAGCGGGAAGCCGACGGTGTCCAGGAACGCGGTTTCCTGGAACGGCGCCACGAACAGCCCCCGGTCGTCCGGGAACGACCTCGGGGTGAACTCGTACACATCGGGGATGGCCATCTCGCGCACCTGCATGAGACACAGCGTAGCCACGGGCTGAGCACTACAAGAAACGCTCACCAGCAAGAAATGAGTCGTCCACTGTGACCCCCGCCGCTGACAATCATGCTCGTGGCTGGCAAACTGTCCGGACCGCAGCGCTCGTGCGCATCGCAGGCTCCGCCGCACCCCTGGCGTGAGTGGCCGCGTACCAGCGCCTGTTTCCTGCCGGCGCGAACCCGCCCGCGTATCACCTGACCGCAGCCGTACCTAAAGCCGTACTCAACCGGAAGTACAGCCACGCGCGTCAAGGTGGACAACGCCCCGCTCCCCGCCAGGAGGAACGTCTTGACCACTGTGAACGAGCAGGCCATCGGCCTCACCGACGAAGAGATCTTCGCAGCTCACGAGGGCGGCAAGCTCGCCATCGACGCGACCGCCCCGCTGTCCGATCCGCGCTCGCTGTCCATCGCATACACGCCCGGCGTGGCCAACGTGAGCAGGGCGATCGCCGAGGACCGCACCCTGGCCCGGCGCTACACGTGGGCGCATCGGCTGGTCGCCGTGGTGAGTGATGGCACCGCGGTGCTCGGCCTCGGCAACATCGGCGCCAGCGCCTCGCTGCCCGTGATGGAGGGCAAGTCGGCGCTGTTCAAGCGGTTCGGCGGCCTGGACTCCATTCCGCTGGTCCTCGACACGACCAACGTGGACGAGATCGTCGAGACGCTGGTCCGGCTGCGGCCGAGCTTCGGCGCGATCAACCTGGAGGACATCTCCGCGCCGCGCTGCTTCGAACTGGAGGCCCGGCTGATCAAGGAGTTGGACTGCCCTGTCATGCACGACGACCAGCACGGCACCGCCGTCGTGCTGCTCGCCGCGCTGCGCGGTGCCGCCTCGGTGACCGGCCGTCTGCTGCCCGACCTGCGGGTTGTCATCTCCGGCGCGGGTGCCGCCGGGGTGGCGTGCGCGAACATCCTGCTGGCCGCGGGCGTCGGCGACGTCACGGTGCTGGACTCGAAGGGCATCGTGCACGCCGGCCGCGACCACCTGAACCCGGTGAAGGCCGAACTGGCGGGCCGGACCAACCTGAGCGGCCTGCGCGGCGACATCGGCACCGCGCTGAAGGGTGCCGACGTCTTCGTCGGACTGTCCAGTTCCACGGTCGCCGAGGAACTGGTGGCCACGATGGCACCTGGCGCGATCGTGTTCGCGCTGTCCAACCCCGACCCGGAGATCCACCCGACGGTGGCCGCCCGGCACGCCGCCGTGGTGGCGACCGGCCGCAGTGACTTCCCGAACCAGATCAACAACGTGCTGGCCTTCCCGGGCATCTTCCGGGGCGCGCTGGACGCCGGTGCCACCGCGATCACCGAGGGGATGAAGCTGGCCGCCGCCGAGGCGATCGCCGCTGTCGCCGAGGACGATCTGGCCGTCGACCACATCGTGCCGAGCCCGTTCGATCCGAGGGTGGCGATCGAGGTGGCCGCCGCGGTGGCCGAGGCCGCCGTTGCGGATGGGGTGGTCAGGGCGGTCTGATCGCCGCTAGCGGCACGTTTGCCCACTAAATCCGTCACAGCTGACGCAAGAGTCAACGAGAGTCGTCAAAGATACGTTGGGTTCTGGACGGGTTACACGCTACGGTCCTTCCAACGGGTGACGGCCGGCTGACACGTCCGCGCGGCCGTAACTGCCGTGGGTGACCAGTCGTTGGATGTGCGGAGCGCACTGGTCACCCGGTCGCCGTAGCTGTCCCATGCGGAAGGGCAAGCCAGTGGCCGAGCGGGTCCAACCGGCCGAGCCGGTGAGTGCCGGGGTCGGGGCTGCCCAACAGCGGCCACCGACCGGCAACGGCAAGCTGCCGGACTTACCTGACGCACCGAGTCTGCTGGTGGACCGGGCCGGCCTTGTCATGCGGGCCAGCCCGGCCGCCGCGGCACTCGTCGGTGCCGAGGACCCCGACAAACTGGTCGGGTTGAACATCAACGACCTGTTGGTGGACGACGGAAACATCACCCGGCTGACGCTCAGTGACGGCGATGGCGTGCCGGTCCGCGCGGTGCGCTGGCGGGTGCCGACCACCGGCATGGACGCCGTCCTGCTGACCGACGTGTCCGACATCGTCGCCACCACCGAGGCCCTGGCCGAGGAGCGCAGGCGGTTCGGCGACGCGCAGCACCTGGCCAGGATGGGCTGGTGGGAGTTCGACCACGTCACCCACGAGACGCTCTGGTCGCCGAGCCTGCACGGGCTGCTGGGCATCGAGCCGGGTTCGGTCGAGCCGTGTCTGCGCTCGATGCTGGAGTTCATCCACCCCGACGACCGGGAGCGGGCACGGCTGGAGTGGCGCCGGCACCAGGTGGACGGCGACGGGCTGGACACCGAGATCCGGATCGTCCGGCGGGACGGCGAACTGCGCTGGATGCACGCGATGGCACCGCAGCGACCGGTCAGCGGCGCGCCGACGCTCGCGGTCACCGGCTACGCGAGGGACGTGACCGACCGGCACATCGCCCGCAACACCCTGGCCGAGGACCGCGCCGCCTTGTTGGAGGCCCAGCGGATCGCGCGGATGGGCAGTTTCACCTACGAACTGGCCACCGGACGCGTCGACCGCAGTGACGCGCTGTCCGAGCTGTACGCGCAGGCAGGTGTGGTGCCGGACGACGCCGCGCTGGATCCACGCCAGGAGTCCATGGTCGACACGCTGAAGGATCGGCTGCTGGCCAGCCCACCCGGCCAGACCATGGAATTCGAGATCAACAGCAGGTCCGGCGACCGGATCTATGTGGTGCGGGTGCGCAGCAATGCCACCGAGGCGGGCCCGCCGACCCAGGTGATGGGCACCGTCCAGGACGTCACCCACCACCGGATGCTGGAGCGGCAGTTACTCGCCGACCGCAGGCGGTTCGAGGAGGCGCAGCGGGCTGCCCGGCTGGGTACGTGGGAGTGGGACACGCGCACCGACCAGAGCACCTGGTCACCGATGCTCTACGAGCTGTTCGGCATGCCGGCGGGCACCCCGGTCACGCACCACACGTTCCTCGGCCTGGTGCATCCGCAGGACAGGGCCTGGGTGGACGACCTGTTCAGCAAGCTGGCCAAGGACCGCAAGGCGGTGGACTGCGAGTACCGGCTGGTCCGGCCGGACGGTGCCGTGCGGGTCTTCCGGTGTTCGGGTGTCGCCGTGGCGGGCGAGAACAAGTCCGGCATGGTGGTCGGCACGGCGCAGGACATCACGGAGCAGCGGGCCGCCGAGACCAGGATGCTGCGCTCCAGCCAGCGGTTCACCGATCTGGTCGCGTTGACGCCGGTCGGCATCGGTCTGTTCGACGACGCCGCCCGGCTGGTGGACGCGAACGACGCGCTGTGCGATCTGCTCGGGTTCAGCCTGGAGAAGCTGCGCGGCCGGACGGCCGACCAGTTGTCGCACCCCGACGACCCGGACGCCTTCGCGGCGTCGATCGGTGTCGGGCAGGAGCGCGGTTCGCGCCGGATCCCGCAGCAGGTGCTGGTCCGTGCCGACGGCGAGCCGGTCTACTGCGAACTACACATCGCGGTGTCCGTGCAGGACGACGGTCAGCGGTTCTGGCTGGTGGTGTTCCAGGACATCACCGAACGCCGCCGGGCCGCCGAGACACTGCGCCACCAGGCGACGCACGACGAGCTCACCGGGCTGCCGAACCGGGCCGCGGTGAACGATCTGCTCTGCCGGCTGCTGTCCAGCCCGACCGCGCCGGTCACCGCGGTGTTGTTCTGCGACATCGACAACTTCAAGCGGGTCAACGACTCCCTCGGCCACGACGCCGGCGACGAGTTGCTGGTCGCGCTGGCCCGGCGGCTGGAGGGCGGCCTGCCGGAGGGCTGCACGGTGGCCAGGCTGTCCGGCGACGAGTACGTGATCATCTGCCCGGACATCGACGCCGTCGGCGGGGTGGAGAGCCTCGCCAACCGAGTGTCCACTCTGCTCCGGACGGCCGTCCCGGTGCACGGCCAGCTGGTCAGGGTCACCGCGACGATCGGCGCCGCGGTGCCCAACGGTGGCCCGACAACGGGTGCGGACCTGCTGCGCTTCGCCGACGCTGCGATGTTCGAGGCGAAGAAGCGCGGCGCAGGCCGGGTGGCCACGGCGAGCGCGGCGCTGATCGCATCCGCCGACCGGCAGGTGCACCTGGAAGGCCAGCTACGGGACGCGTTGTCCGGCGAGGGCCTGCAACTGCACTTCCAGCCGGTGGTCGGCCCGGACGGCACCATCCAGACCGCCGAGGCGCTGATCCGTTGGTCACACCCGGACCGGGGAATGCTGCCACCGGACGTCTTCCTACCGGTGGCCGAACAGGGCGGGCTGCTGCGCGAGCTGGACAGGTGGGTGCTGCACACCGCACTGCGCGACGCGGCCAACTGGCAGGCGCCGGGCGGCCGCCCGGTGGGTGTGGCCGTGAACCTGGCCGGGCTGCTGCCCGGTGACCCCGAGTTCGTGGACATCGTGGCGAACGCGGTGCTGCAGGCCGGTATCGAGTGGGACCGGGTGGTGCTGGAGCTGGTCGAGACGAGCCTGGTGGACCTGCCCTCCCGCACGCTGACCGCGATGGCCGAACTGGTCGGCCGGGGCGTCCGGTTCGCCGTGGACGACTTCGGCACCGGGTACTCCTCGCTGGCCAGGCTGAAGGACCTGCCGGCGCAGATCATCAAGGTGGACCGGCGGTTCGTGGCCGGGGTGGGCAGTGATCCCTCCGACTTCGCGGTGGCCAGTGCCGTCGTGGACATGGCGCGGGCGATGGGCCGCAGCTGTGTCGCCGAGGGTGTCGAGACGGCCACCCAGTTCCACGTGCTGCGCGGCATGGGCGTGGACGCCTACCAGGGTTGGCTGTTCTCCAAGGCGGTGCCGCTGCGGGAGTTCCACACACAACTGGAGACAGGTGTCCTCACCGTGCCGTCAGCCAGCTCGTGAGCACCGGGTGGGCAAAATGTCACGAGTGTGTGATCAGATGCTGAAACGTCCTGCAATCGTCGGTGCCGACGGCTAGGGTTTTGCGAACCTGCGGCGGCCGGCGAGTGGCCGTCACGACCGGGAGGATCTCGGGTGATCGAGTTCCAGGCCGTGACCAAGCAGTATCCGGACGGCACGGTCGCAGTGCACGAACTGGACATGACGATCGACGCCGGCAAGATCACGGTGTTCGTCGGCCCGTCCGGCTGCGGCAAGACGACCTCGCTGCGCATGATCAACAGGATGATCGACGCCACGTCGGGGCACATCCTGATCGACGGCGCCGACATCACGAAGTCGGATCCGCCCGTGCTGCGCAGGGGGATCGGGTACGTCATCCAGCAGGCAGGCCTGTTCCCGCACCGCACGGTGCTGGACAACGTGGCCACCGTTCCCGTGCTGACCGGCGCCAGCCGCAGGGCCGCCCGTACCCGCGCCGCGGAACTGCTCGACCTCGTCGGCCTGCCCGTCGAGATGACCAGGCGCTATCCGGCCCAGTTGTCCGGCGGCCAGCAGCAGCGGGTGGGTGTGGCGAGGGCACTGGCCGCCGATCCGCCGATCCTGTTGATGGACGAGCCGTTCAGCGCCGTCGACCCGATCGTCCGGGAAGGACTGCAGGAGGAACTGCTGCGCCTGCAGGCCGATCTGGCGAAGACCATCGTGTTCGTCACCCACGACATCGACGAGGCCATCAAGATCGGCGACCGGGTCGCGGTGTTCCGCACCGGCGGTGTGCTGGCCCAGTACGACGAGCCCGCCGCGCTGCTCGGCCGGCCCGCTGACGACTTCGTCTCCAACTTCGTCGGCCGGGACCGCGGGTACCGCGCGCTGGGCTTCCTCGCGGCCACCGGCCTGACCATCGGCGAACTCCCGCTCGTCCCGCTCGGCGCCACGGTGGCCGAGGCACGCGCCGCCCTGGTGGACAGCTGGGCGGTTGCTGTGGACGCGGACCGCAGGCCGGTCGGCTGGCTGTCCGCCGCCCGGCTGGACACTGTGGACGCCACGGCCACCGTCGACGACGACCTTGTGGTGTCCGGCGGCTCGCTCTACCAGGTGGACAGCGAGTCCGGCGGCCGGGCCGCGTCGCTGCGCGGCGCGATGGACTCGGCGCTCAGTTCGCCTGCCGCGCTGGGCATCGCGGTCGACTCGACCGGCGCCGTGGTCGGTTCCGTTGCCGCAGACGACGTGCTGGCCGCGCTGGCCAAGGCCAGGACGGCGGGCGAGGTCCCCACATGATCGCCTGGTTGAACACCCACTGGGGACTGGTGGGCAGCCTTTCGGGGCTGCACCTGTACCTCGCGTTGATCCCGGTGGTGATCGGCTTCGTGGTGGCGATCCCGCTCGGCTGGCTGGCCACCCGGTCCAGCGCACTGCGTTCGGTGATCTTCTACACCTTCGGGTTCATCTACAGCATCCCGTCGCTGGCGTTGATCGTGATCCTGCCGGAGATCATCGGCACCCAGATCCTCGATCCGCTGAACCTGTTGATACCGCTGACCATCTACACGATCGCGCTGATGGTCCGGTCCGTTGTGGACGCTCTGACGTCGGTGCCGTGGGAGGTGCGCGCCGCGGCCACCGCGATGGGCTACCGGCCGCTGCGCCGGTTCCTGTCGGTCGAGCTGCCGATCTCGATCCCGGTGCTGGTGGCCGGGCTGCGGGTGGCCGCGGTGTCCAGCATCAGCCTGGTCAGTGTCGGGACCCTGGTCGGCATCAGCGGCCTCGGTGACCTGTTCAACGACGGCTTCCACCGGGACTTCGTCGGCGAGATCGTGGTCGGCGTCGTGGCTTCGGTGGTGCTCGCGCTGGTCACGGACGCCGTGCTGGTGCTGATCGGCAGGCTGGCCACCCCGTGGACGAGGGTGGGGTGAGCTGGGCATGTGGTCCTGGCTGACCGATCCCGCGAACTGGCAGGGTGCCGGCGGCATCCCGACGCGGACGCTGCAGCACCTCGGGTACACCGCGCTGGCCATGGTGATCGCGCTGGTGATCGGCGGACCGATCGGCGCGATCGTCGGGCACACCGGCCGTGGCGGTGTCGTCGTGGTCGGTATCGCCAACGGCCTGCGCGCGCTGCCCACGCTGGGTGTGCTGACGATCGTGGTGCTGCTGGCCGGTCTCGGCCTGACGCCGCCGATCGTGTCGCTCGCGCTGCTGGCCATCCCGCCGGTACTGGCCGGCACGTACGCGGGCATCAGGGCCGTCGACCCGGCGGTGGTGGACGCGGCGCGCGGGATGGGCATGCGGGAGTGGGAGATCCTGCTCAAGGTCGAGGTGCCCAACGCGATGCCGCTGATCTTCGGCGGTATCCGCAGCGCCACCCTGCAGGTGGTGGCCACCGCCACCGTCGCGGCCTACGTGGCGCTGGGTGGCCTCGGCAGGTACGTCGTGGACGGCCTCGCCCAGCTGGACTACGACCAGGTGCTCGGCGGTGCGCTGCTGGTGGCCGTGCTGGCCATCCTGGTGGACCTGGTACTGCTGGGCGTCCAACGGTTGGTCGTCTCGCCCGGACTGGTGAGTTCCGGGGTATCCCGTCGTCGGGTGCCTCGGCGCACCGAGAACTCAACGGACTCCGCGACTGGTGCGGATGCCGTGCACACGAGAGGGAACAGTTGATGAAGCGAACCGTCGTAGGGCTCGTCACCGCCGCGGTAGCGGTGCTCGGGCTGTCCGCCTGTGGCGGCAGCAGCGGCAGCCCGTTGTCCGGTTCCGGGTCGTCCAGCAGCACCACCATCACCATCGGATCCGGCAACTTCCCGGAGAGTGAACTGCTGGCCCAGATCTACGCGGGTGCGTTGCGCGCCAACGGCATCACGGTCAAGACGCACCTGGACATCGGTAGCCGGGAGGTGTACTTCCCGGCGCTCAAGGACGGCTCGATCAACCTGATCCCGGAGTACACCGGCACCCTGCTGCAGTACCTGAACAAGGACGCGACACAAGTGTCGTCGACAGATGTCTACTCGGCTCTCAAGCAGGTCCTGCCGTCCGGCATCACCGCCCTGAACATGGCGGCGGCGCAGGACTCGGATGCCATCGTCGTGACCAAGGCCACCGCCCAGAAGTACCACGCGACGTCCATTGCGGACCTCGCGCCGAACTGTGGCAAGTTGACCTTCGGTGGCCCGCCGGAGCTGCAGAAGCGGCCGGACGGCCTGCCCGGCTTCAAGAAGAACTACAACTGCGTCTTCGGCACCTTCAAGTCGCTGGACGCCGGTGGCCCGCTGACGATCGGCGCGCTGAAGAACGGCGACGTGCAGGCCGCGGACATCTTCACCACCGACTCGTCCATCCCGGACAACGGCTGGGTGGTGCTGACCGACCCGAAGAACAACTTCGCGGCGCAGAACGTGGTGCCGGTGCTGGCACAGGACAAGGCCACGCCCGAGGTGTCGAAGGCGCTCAACGCCGTGCAGGCCAAGCTGGACACCACAGGCCTGGCGAAGCTGGACGCGACGTTGGCCGGCCCGACGCACCCCGACGCGTCCACAGTTGCTGAGAATTGGCTGAAGTCGGTCGGCCTGGCCTGACTTGCTGCCACACGCCCGTTTCGGCCGGATCGCCTGGTCGAAGCGGGTGTGTGGCGTGCCGGGTCGGCGCGGCCCGCGCCGAGGGGCGACGAAACCATCGTTGCGTTTACTCGATTGTTGCAATGTATTAAGCCTTGATGTTGCAAGATGCCACCAGCGTGCGGACGGGAGTCCGCGCATAGCGACAACTGATAACCACTCGGGGAGAGCCCGAGGAGCGGAGGCGCCTGATGGCGAGCCCTACATCGACCACACCCGGCAGCGGGACCGTGCACACGATGAAACGCCACGTGGGGTTCTACGGCCTCACGTTCATCTCGCTCGGTTCGATCATCGGCTCCGGCTGGCTGCTCGGCGCTGACAAGGCCGCCACCGCGGCCGGCCCCGCGTCGATCATCTCCTGGGTGCTGGCGGCCGTGATCCTGTCCGTGCTGGCACTGATCCACGCCGAACTAGGCACGGCCTACCCGGTAGCGGGCGGCACGGCGAGGTTCCCCGCGTTCGCGTTCGGCCGGATGACCGGCTTCGTCGCCGGTTGGGCCGGTTGGCTCCAGGCGGTCGCGCTGGCACCGATCGAGGTCGAGGCGAGCCTGCAGTACATCAACGGCATCACGTGGGTCCAGCAGCACATCGGCCTGGTGCACGCGAGTGACGACACGCTGACCGGCAACGGTCTGCTCATCGCGTCGGCCCTGATGTTGATCTTCACCTTCATCAACATCATCGGCGTCAAGCTGCTGGCGGACAGCAACACGATCACGGTGATCTGGAAGACCCTGATCCCGCTGCTGACCATCATCATCCTGCTGTCGCTGCGCTTCCACCCCGGCAACTTCCACGCGGGCGGTGGTTTCGCACCGAACGGCGCGCGAGGCATCTTCGAGGCACTACCGGTCGGCGTGGTGTTCGCGCTGCAGGGCTTCGAACAAGCCATCCAACTCGGTGGTGAGGCACGCAACCCGCAGAAGGACATGTCGCGGGCGATCCTCACCGCGATGGGCATCGGCGCGATCATCTACATCCTGTTGGAGGTCGCGTTCATCGGCAGCCTGAACCCTGCCGACATCGTGCACAACTGGAACAACCCGATCCCCAGCGCCGGCAAGTTCGGCCCGTACGCCACCCTGACCACAGCGGCGGGCGCGACCTGGTTGGCCTACCTGCTCTACGCCGACGCCTTCATCTCGCCCGCCGGCACCGGCCTGCTGTACATGGGCACCACGAGCCGGCTGTCCTACGCCATGGCCCACGGTGGCGATCTCCCGAAGCCGCTGGGCAAGCTGACCGTCCGCGGCGTGCCGCTGTGGTCGATCGTCCTGGCGTTCGTCATCGGCGAGTTGGCGTTCCTGCCGTTCCCGAGCTGGCAGTCGCTGGTCGGGCTCGTCACGGACGCCACGGCGGTCATGTACGCGTTCGCTCCGGTGTCACTGGCCACGCTGCGCAAGATCGACCCGGACCGGCTGCGGCCCTACCGGCTCGGCGGTGCCAAGATCCTGGCTCCGGTCGGGTTCGCGGCGGCGAACCTGATCATCTACTGGGGCGGTTTCGACACCACGTGGAAGATCGAGGTCGGTCTCGCTGTCGGCCTGCTCATCTTCCTCGCGACCAGGGCGTTCGGTTCGGAGAAGGCGCCGCTGGACCTGCGCAACTCCTTGTGGGTCTGGCCGTGGCTGATCGGTGGCCTGGTGATCGGCTTCCTCGGCCGCTACGACAGCTCGGGTGCCAAGGACAGGGCGTCGGGCAAGGGCGAACTGTTCGCGCTGCCGGCGTGGTGGGACCTGGTCGTTGTCATCGCGTTCAGCATGGTGATCTTCTACTTCGCGACCACCTTGGGCAAGAACAAGGAACACGTCGATGCCCTGGTCAACAGGGACGAGGAAAACCTGGAAGAGGACCCGCTGCTGTCCTCCTGAGTGTTGTTGTTCACCGGCCGGTATCGGGACTTCCCGATGCCGGCCGGTGGCCTATCCGGACAGAGAGTTCAGCTGCCGCCGATCGCACTTCCGCGGCCAGGTCCGGCCAGTCCTGGCCGCACTCCGACTCACACTCGTGCCGGAACGTCACGCTGATCGCGGCCACCGGCCGGTCCCCGTGGTCCAGCACCGCCGCCGCCACCGAGGCGAAGCCGGCCGTGACGTGACCGTCCTCGACCGCCCAGCCCCTGCGCCGCTCCACGGTGAGCAGCCTGCGCAGCGTCGGCAGATCCTTCGGGCCCCGACCGGTCCGCCGCACGAAACCGGACTGGGCCGGGAACAGCGCCCGCACCTGGGCAGCCGGCAGCTGCGCGAGCATGGCCCGGCCGGACGCGGGTAGCTGCGCCGGCAGCCGGACACCGACGTCGGTGACCAGTGTCTGCGGGCGGGTCGGCTGTTCACGCAGCAGATACAGCGTCTCCGGGCCGTGCAGCACACCGAGATGCGCCGTGCTGCCCACGCGTTCCACCAGCCGGTGCAGCAGCGGCCTGGCCAGGCGTTCCAGCGGGTCGTGCCGTAGGTAGGCGGTACCGAGTTCGAACGCGGCCACGCCGAGTCCGTAGCGCCGGTCCTCCGGGAGATGGGTGACGAAACCGGCGCCGACCAGCTCGGCCAGCAGGTGATACGTGGTGGACCTGGGCAGCCCGAGTTCACCGGCCACCGCGGTGGCCGTCATCGGCCCGGCGTGGCTGGCCAGCAGCCGCAACACAGCCAGCCCCTTGCGCAGCGCCGGCACGTCGGTGCTCGTGCCCATGGCAGCGAGTCTGGCATCCCAGACACCATCGTGCGACCACGGGTCGCGGCGCAGGTCCGCCGCGACTGAGATGGGGGCATGCCCGACCGAACCGTTCTGCTCGACGGCGGTGCGCTCGACCGCGACCAGGTGGTCGCCGTGGCGCGGTACGACGCACCCGTCCGACTCACCGACGACGCACGCGCCGGTGTGCTCGGCGCCCGCGCGCACATCGACATGCTGGCCGACGCCACGACACCCACCTACGGCGTGTCCACCGGCTTCGGCGCCCTCGCCACCCGGCACATCCCGCCGGACCGACGAGCCGCGCTGCAACGCTCCCTGATCCGCTCGCACGCGGCAGGCGCCGGCGACGCCGTGGAGCGGGAGGTGGTGCGCGCGCTGATGCTGCTGCGGCTGCGCACCCTGGCCACCGGCCACACCGGCGTCCGGGCATCCACTGTGGACGCCCTGGCCGGCCTGCTGAACGCCGGCATCACGCCGGTCGTGCACGAGTACGGCTCGCTCGGCTGTTCCGGCGACCTGGCCCCGCTGGCCGCCGTGGCACTCGCGCTGATCGGCGAGGGCGAGGTGGACGTCGCCGGCACCCGGCACCCGGCCGCCGACGCGATGGCGGCCGCCGGCATCAAACCGGTCGAACTGGCCGAAAAGGAAGGCCTCGCGCTGATCAACGGCACCGACGGCATGCTCGGCATGCTGGTACTCGCCGCTGCCGACCTGAACCGGCTGCTGGACATCGCCGACCTGACCGCCGCGATGAGCGTCGAAGCGTTGCTGGCCACCGACCGGGTGTTCGCCGCCGACCTGCAGGCGCTGCGCCCGCATCCCGGCCAGGCGATGTCGGCGGCGAGGATGACCGCGCTGCTGGACGGCTCGGAGATCATGGCCAGCCACCGCACGCCGGACTGCAACCGCGTCCAGGACGCCTACTCGCTGCGCTGTTCACCGCAGGTGCACGGCGCCGCCCGCGACACCCTCACGCACGCCGAACTCGTCGCCGACCGGGAACTGGCCGCCGCCATCGACAACCCGGTGGTGCTGGCCGACGGCCGCGTCGAGTCCAACGGCAACTTCCACGGCGCCCCGGTCGCCTACGTGCTGGACTTCCTGGCCATCTGCGCCGCGGACGTGGCCAGCATCGCCGAGCGCAGGACCGACCGGATGCTGGACGTGTCCCGCTCGCACGGGCTGCCGCCGTTCCTGGCCGACGACCCCGGCGTCGACTCGGGCCACATGATCGCGCACTACACCCAGGCCGCCGTGGTGTCGGAGTTGAAGCGGCTGGCCGTGCCGGCGTCGGTGGACTCGATCCCGAGCAGCGCCATGCAGGAGGACCACGTGTCGATGGGCTGGTCGGCGGCCCGCAAGCTGCGCAAGGCCGTCGACGGGCTGACCACCGTGCTGGCCGTCGAACTGCTCACGTCGGCCCGTGCGCTGGACTTCCGTGCACCGCTCAGGCCGGCACCCGCCACGGCAGCCGTCGTCGCACGGCTGC
This sequence comes from Pseudonocardiaceae bacterium, assembly GCA_036502345.1. GTDB lineage: Bacteria > Actinomycetota > Actinomycetes > Mycobacteriales > Pseudonocardiaceae > DATEPR01. The sequence continues at coordinate 15,051 of DASXYT010000304.1, forward strand.
GCGAGCGCGTGGCAGGGCCGGGACCCGACCGTCACCTCGCACCGGAGATCGCCGCAGCGGAACAACTGATCAGGGAGTGGAACTGATGCCCGACGTCGTCAGGGCCGCGCGGGGCACCGCGCTGACCGCCCGTAGCTGGGCCACCGAGGCACCGCTGCGCATGCTGCACAACAACCTGGACCCCGAGGTCGCGGAGCGCCCTGACGATCTGGTGGTCTACGGCGGCACCGGCAAGGCGGCCAGGAACTGGCCCAGTTTCCACGCGATCAGCCGCGAACTGACCGATCTGCGCGAGGACGAGACGCTGCTGGTGCAGTCCGGTCGGCCGGTCGGCGTGCTGCGGACCCACGAGTGGGCGCCGAGGGTGCTGATCGCGAACTCGAACCTGGTGCCGGACTGGGCGAACTGGCCGGAGTTCCGCAGGTTGGAGTCGCTCGGCCTGACCATGTACGGCCAGATGACCGCCGGTTCGTGGATCTACATCGGCACCCAGGGCATCCTGCAGGGCACCTACGAGACATTCGCCGCGATCGCGAACAAGCGGTTCGGCGGCACGCTGGCCGGCACGCTCACGTTGACCGCAGGCCTGGGCGGTATGGGTGGCGCGCAACCGCTTGCGGTCACCATGAACGGTGGCGCTGTACTCGTGGTCGAGGCCGACCCGGAGCGGGCACGGCGCCGGCTGGAGACCCGCTACCTCGACGAGCTCGCGTCCGATGTGGACGACGCCGTCCGGCGCGTCGAAACCGCCAAGCGGGATCGCAAGGCGCTGTCGGTGGCCGTCATCGGCAACGCGGCCGAGGTACTGCCCGAGTTGCTGCGGCGCGGGCTGGACGTGGACATCGTCACCGACCAGACGTCGGCCCACGACCCGTTGGCCTACCTGCCCAAGGGTGTCGACCTGGCCGACTGGCACGACTACGCGTCGAAGAAGCCGGACGAGTTCACCGACCGGTCGCAGGACTCGATGGCCGAGCACGTGGACGCGATGCTCGGCTTCCTGGACCGGGGCGCCGAGGTGTTCGACTACGGCAACTCGCTGCGCGGTGGAGCCAAACTCGGCGGCTGCGAGCGGGCGTTCGACTTCCCCGGTTTCGTGCCCGCCTACATCCGGCCGCTGTTCTGCGAGGGCAAGGGCCCGTTCCGCTGGGTGGCGCTGTCCGGCGACCCGGCCGACATCGCCGCGACCGACCGGGCGATGCTGGAACTGTTCCCGGAGAACGAATCCCTGGCCCGCTGGATCAAACTGGCAGGCGAGCGGGTCGCGTTCCAGGGCCTGCCGGCCCGGATCTGCTGGCTCGGCTACGGCGAACGGCACATCGCGGGCCTGCGGTTCAACGAGATGGTGCGCAGCGGCGAACTGTCCGCTCCCGTGGTGATCGGCCGCGACCACCTGGACTGCGGCTCGGTGGCGTCGCCCTACCGGGAGACCGAGGCGATGGCCGACGGGTCGGACGCGATCGCCGACTGGCCGCTGCTCAACGCCCTGGTCAACACCGCGTCCGGCGCGAGTTGGGTGTACATCCACCACGGCGGCGGGGTCGGCATCGGCCGGTCCATCCACGCAGGCCAGGTCACCGTGGCCGACGGCACCGAACTGGCAGGCCAGAAGATCGAACGGGTGCTCACCAACGACCCTGCGATGGGGGTCCTGCGGCACGTGGACGCGGGCTACTCGGAGGCCGAGTCGGTGGCCGCTGCCAAGGATGTCCGGATTCCGATGGGTCACTCATGACGGTCAACGGGTTGCTCGGCGAGATCGCATCGGTCGGCCGGGACGACCGGCGCGGTGGCTACTCGCGACACGGCTTCGACCGGGTCGAGGCCGAACTGCGGACATGGTTCATCGAGCAGGCTGAGCGTCGGGGCCTGGATGTGCGGACCGATCGAAACGGCAACATCTGGGCCTGGTGGGGCACACCGGGGTCGGACGCCGTGATCACCGGCAGCCACCTGGACTCGGTGCCCGGCGGCGGCGCGTTCGACGGCCCGCTCGGGGTCGCGGCGGCGCTGGACGCGGTCGATCTACTGCGAGCCGGCGGCTTCGCTCCGCGCCGGCCGTTGGCGGTTGTCGTGTTCAGTGAGGAGGAGGGTGGCCGGTTCGGGGTGCCGTGCCTGGGTTCCCGGCTGCTCACCGGCGCCATCGACCCGGACGCCGCCCGCAGACTGACCGACGCCGACGGCGTCACCCTCGCCGGAGCCGCCGCGCAGGCGGGGTTCGACCCGGCCCGGTTCGGTCCGCAGCAACTC
>DASXYT010000305.1:0-52790 GCA_036502345.1 Pseudonocardiaceae bacterium
CCATCCGAGCCGGTTGGCCAGCTCAAGACCGTTGTACCCGGCCAGTTCCCGCCGCCTCCGCAGCTCAACGCCCAACTCACGGCCATGCGCCGTTATCCTGTCCTCAGCCACCGTGGCAACGTACGCCCGTCGCACCACCACAACCTGCGAAAACACGTGATATCCACACCAAAGGACCACCTGGCAACAACTCTTGCCCCGCTCGAAACTAAGCTGCCCGGGTGACGACAGATCTGTTCGCCGGCATTCCTGTCCGTGACTACACCGCTGCCGTGGCCTGGTACGAGCGGCTGTTGGGCAAGGCTCCGTCGTTCCTGCCCAACGACACCGAGGCGGTGTGGGAGGTCACCGAGCACGGTTATCTGTACATCGAGGTGCGCCCCGACCACGCCGGGCACGCCAAGCACACCGTGTTTCTCGGCGACTTCGACGACCGTATCGCGCAGATCGCCGAACGCGGCCTTGAGCCTGCCGAGTCGGAGACGTACGACAACGGTGTACGCAAGGCGACCTTCCGCGACCCGGACGGCAACGAGATCGGCTTGGGCGGCGGCCCGGTCAGCGAACAATGACCGTGTACGGACCGACCTCGCGGCTGGTGAAGTGGGCTGATGCGAAGAGTCTGGCGGGGAACGTGATGGTGTGCGTCCTGTTGTCGAACGGGAAGTCCGTCGTGACGATGCCGAACGGATAGTTGCCCTGGGCATCACGGCTGAAGACGAACACGTTCGGCGTCCGGAACGTGCTGGACGTCAGGTCCGACCACAACTCCGCAGCGGTACTTGCCTGCGACCAGCGCACCAACTCCTGGTTCCGCTCGGGATACAGGGCGAGCGGGTTGGCGTACTGCTCCTTGTTCGTCTGGAAGCTGAAGTACGGCTGGAAGTCCAGCAGCGGGTAGTCGTTGGTGAGCAGGACGTCGTTCTGTGGCAGCCGTCCGGACAGCCGGGCGATGGTCTGGATCAACTGGTCGTTGTACTTGTCCGGTGGGGCGAACGCGCCACCGAGCAAACCCTGCACGCTGGCCGACGGTGTCTGTGTCAGGGCAACCGTGACCAGCACGGCGAGCACCGGCACCAGCGTTCGGACACCGCGCCACTTGTCGGGAACAAGGACGACGAGATCGATCAGGCCGAACGCGCAGGCGCACCACAGGACGATCTCGCCCACCTTGGCGATGTGCGACGGCAGGAGTGTGGTGTCGTCGGCGAGCGCCAGCGTGGACAGGAACTGCCAGCCGACGCAGGCCAGGACCGTGATACCGAATGCCTGCGCGATTGTGCTTCTTCGCCACGCGAGGATGATCCACACCAGGCCGACCATGCAGATGGCACCGGTGATCGTCGGCGACAGCATCGGAGTACCCAGCGTGGCCATGTCGAGGGGGAAGAACTGGGCGGCGGCGTTCCCGGCCGATGGATCTCGTATCGCCGAGTACAGGTACGGCCCCCACACCAACAGCGTGATCGGCAGCGCCGCGATCCCGATCAGGACCAACCTGGTGACCAGCGGCAGGGCGAGGCCGCGCATGGCCGTCCTGCCCGCCGCAACCGCGAGCACCACGACGAGCAGGACCTCGAAACCGAACACCAGGGTGTACGTGGCCGCCGCGATGCTGATTCCGACGCCGATCAACACCGTTGCCGGACCGAGGTCGATCACGCCACGCCGATCTGCGATCGATCTGAAGAGCCGCCACGCGAGTACGGCGATCGGCGGGATGAAGGTCATCGCGACCCAGGAGTACGGCTCATATGGGCCGAGAACGGTTCCTGCCAGCGCGAACACGGTCGCCACAGCGAACGCTCTTCGACGTGAGACGATCAGGCTCCACAGGGCGAACGACAACGAGGACATGACGGCGATCGTCAGAATGGCGAACGGCTTGTAGGCCGACCACGCGGGATCGCCGACGAGATTGGCGAATCGGCCGCCGAGCCAGAACCAACCGGCTGGATAATAAGGCGGTAGGCCTGCGTAGTTGCCATCCGTCAACGAAGGCGACACGGTGAGCCGCTGAAGGTACTGCATACGGAAGAACTGGTCGCCGCTCATGCCGTTCAGGTAGAACGGTGTGCCGAACAGCAGCAACGCCTGCACAGTAGAGGTCAGGGCAGCAGGCAGTATCCATGCGGCGACCGTCTTGGGTCGCGACCAGCGCCGCCACAGCAGGGCAACCGTCACGCAGCCCAGGACGAACACGGCCGACCAGGTAAGTGCGGTCGGTACATTCGATTGCCTCGGGATCGGTAATCGGTTGACGACGAACTGAACGAGAACGCTCACGGCCGAGGCCACAATGAGCACGGCCGCTACTTCGCCACAGAACGAAAGCACCCGGCCACGGTCCGGCAGCGGATCCCGCACCGCCTCCGCGGGGCGGTCCGCTCGCGTGACCAGACCTTGGTGACTATCGATCAACATTCTTGATGTGTCTTTCGGTAGGAGGCTTGAGCGCGGGCCGCTATTTCCCACGTATCGCGAGCGAAGATCTGTTCGTTACGCGAGGTTGCCCTTCGTCGATAATGTGCCGTGGTCCAGATGTTCCATCAGCGATTAAATGGTTAAGACTGGTGTTTATGCAGGTCAGAACTGTTTAGCCACGCAGCTACCCGCCTGATATACTCATGATTAACCCATCGGTTGACCTAAGTGGACAGTTTCAGTCACGGTCGAATAGAACACGTCAATGCCCGCGAAGAGCCGGCGCAGCGACCGGCAGACGTGCGATCGGTCACCAAATGACACAACGACATCGTGTTCGCCGAACGCTGTGTGGCCTTCAGCCACTGGATGCTGGGAACCTGACCCCATGACACAACCAGGAACCTTCGGCCTGATCGGCAGCGGGTGGCGCGCCGAGTTCTTCCTCCGCCTGGCCAGCCAGTTGCCCGAGCGCTTCCGCGCGACCGGCCTGGTCACCCGCTCGGCCGAGCGGGGCGCCGAGATCACCGCCACGTGGGGCGTGCCGTGCTTCCGGACCGTGGCCGAACTGATCGCCCACAGCCAGCAGGACGTGGTGATCCCGTGCGTGCCGTGGCCCGTGACACCGCAGGTGACCGTCGAACTGGTCGAGCATGGCGTGAAGGTGCTCGCCGAGACGCCGCCGGCACCGGACGTGGCCGGTCTGCGGCAACTGTGGCAGGCGGTCGGCGGCACGGGACTGGTCCAGGTCGCTGAGCAGTACATGTTGATGCCGGCGCACGCGGCCCGAGGGGCGGTCGTCGGCCAGGGCGTGATCGGCGAGGCGACCTCCGTGCAGGTGTCGTCAACGCACCTGTACCACGCGGTGTCGATGATCCGAGGGCTGCTCGGCGTCGGGTTCGCGCCGGCCCGCGTCACGGCGCAGTCGTTCACCGCGCCGCTCGCCGACCCGATCAAGCCGACCGGCTGGACCGACGACCTGATTCCGAAGCCGGCGGCGACCATGCTCGCCACGATCGACTTCGACGGCCGGATGGGGCTGTACGACTTCACCGACAACCAGTGGTGGAACCCGTTGCGCGGCAGGCGAATCGTCATCCGGGGCTCGCTCGGCGAGATCATCGACGATCGGGTCACCAGGGTCGTCGACGAGCGCACGGTGGTGGAGTCACCGCTGGTCCGCAGGCGGGCCGGCACGGATCTCGACCTGCGCGGTGTGGATCTGGAGCACATCAGCTTCGACGGGAAGGTGTTGTGGCGCAACGAGTCCTTCGGTGCTCGGCTGTCCGAGGACGACATCGCCGTGGTTGACCTGCTGGCCAGCACGATCGCGTGGAGCCGGGACGAGGGGCCACCGCCGTATCCGCTCGCCGACGGCTGCCAGGACCACCTGATCAGCCTGGCCATCGAGGAGTCGGCCAGGACGGGCCAGCCGGTGACCACGGGGATGGAGATCTGGGTGTCGTAACCATATCGACTGTCACATTCATAATGCTAGTGTCTCTCACTATGACAGACACTCGCTGGTTAGCGCTGGGCGCACTCAACCTCGCGGTGCTCGCGGTCGGCCTGGACGGCACGGTGTTGACCGTCGCCCTGCCGACGCTGGCGGGCGCGCTGCACGCAACCGAGTCGGACCTGCAGTGGTTCACCTCGGGATATCTGCTGGTCCTGGCCGCTGCCATGCTCCCGGCCGGCCTGCTCGGCGACCGCTACGGCAGGCGGACCGTGCTGGTCGGCTCGTTGGCGCTGTTCGCGGTCGGGTCGGCAGCGTGTGCGTTCGCTCCGACGCCCGCCTGGTTCGTGGCCGCCAGGATGGTCGTCGGCATCGCGGGCGCCGGCATCATCGTGATGGCGCTCGCGTCGATCACCGTGCTGTTCAGCGAGGCCGAGCGGCCCAAGGCGATCGGCGTCTGGTCGGCGGCGAACTTCCTGGCCACGCCGGTCGGGCCGATCCTGGGCGGCTGGCTGCTCACGCACTACTGGTGGGGTTGGGTGTTCCTGATCAACCTGCCGATCGCCGCCATCGGGCTGGTCGCCGCGGCGCTGCTGGTGCCGCAGTACCGCGCCAGGCTGCGGCCTGCCATCGACTGGCCCGGCATCATCCTGTCCACGGTCGGCCTGGTCGCCGTCACCTACGGGCTGATCGAGACCGGCGAGCACGGCTGGACGTCGCTGAGCACGCTGTTGCCGATGATCATCGGGCTAGCGCTGCTCGCGGTGTTCTTCCGGTACGAGCGACGGACCGCGACGCCACTCGTGGACCCTGGCCTGTTCAGATCGCGGTCGTACACGTGGGGTGTGCTGCTGGTCGCGGTCGCGATCCTGGCCATGATCGGTGTGCTGTTCCTGATGCCGCAGTTCTTCCAGGGCGTGCTGGGTACCGACGCGTTGGGCTCGGGCCTGCGGGTGCTGCCGTTGATCGGTGGCCTGGTGGTCGGCGCGATCCCGGCGAGCGCGGCGGCGCGGCTGATCGGCGCCAAGGCGACGGTGGCGGCGGGCTTCGCGGTGCTGGTCATCGGCCTGGTGCTCGGCGCGATGACCACGGCCGACGACGGCACCGGGTTCATCGCGCTGTGGATGGCGCTGACCGGGCTGGGCATGGGCCTCGCCGTGTCGACGTCGGCGTCGGCAGCGCTGGCCGTGCTGTCCGACGAGCAGAGCGGCATCGGTTCGGCCGTGCTCCAGGCGGTGAACAAGCTCGGCGGGCCGTTCGGCGCGGCCGTGCTGGGCAGTGTCCAACTGGCCGCCTACCAGGGCCGGCTCGATCCACATGCGTCCGATGCGGTCCGGGCCAGCGTGTTCGGTGGCGTGGCCGAAGCCACCAGAGTGGGCTCGCCGGCACTGCTCACCGAGGTCCGGACGGCCTTCGCGCACGGACTGGACAGCGCGTTGGTCGTGTCGGCGGGCGTCGCCGTGGTGGGTCTCGCGCTAGCGTTGGTGTTCCTGCCACACCGAAGCGAGGGCAGCCCGCCCCGAGAGGAGCTCGACAGTGCCGCCAGCGCAGCCGCCCGGTGACGCGACGGGGACCGGGCTACGCCAACGGAAACGTGCCAAGGTGCGCAAGGAGATCCAGGACAACGCGCTGCGGCTGTTCCGCGAACACGGCTACGAGGCGACCACCGTGCAACAGGTCGCCGAGGCGGCCGTGATCTCGGAGAGCACGCTCTACCGCTACTTCCCCACCAAGGCCGACATCGTGATGAGCGACGACCTGGACCCGATGTTCGTCGAGGTGTTCCGGGCCCAGCCTGCCGAACTCGGCGCGGTGCCGGCGATCCGGACGTCGCTGACGACGGTGCTGGGCACGCTGTCCGAGGAGGACACCGCACGGCAGCGGGAACTGCTCGCGCTCATCCTGTCCGTACCGGACCTGCGGGCCTCGATGCTGGACCAGTTGGCGGGCGGGATCCAACTGCTGGCCGACGAACTGGGCCTGCGCACCGGCCGACCGGCCGACGACCCGGCCGTGCGGGCACTGGCCGGTGCCATCATCGGTGCCGCCATCGCGGTGATGTTCACGGTGGCAACCGACCCGGCCGCCGACCTGATCACGATGCTGGACGAGGCGATCGGCGCCCTCAGTGACGCATTGAACCTCTGACACGGCGGTCGGGTCGGATAGCGTCCATGCCAGTACCCGTGGCGCAGGAAGGACCAGCATGGCCGAGCATCGCCTGGACCCCACTCCGGACACCGTGACCGACGTGTTCTCCAGAGAACTGCCACCGGTGCTCACCGTGGACCCCGGCGACACGCTGGTCGTGCGGTCGCTGGACGCGTCCGGCAACCTGGAGCGGCAGACCAAGCCCGGCGAGGACATGCCGAAGATGCTGGCCGACCGGCGTGGCCACTGCCTGACCGGGCCGATCGAGGTGCGGGGCGCCGAGCCAGGGATGATGCTGGCCGTGCGGCTGGTGTCGCTGCGGCCGGACGACTGGGGCTGGACCGTCGCTGCGGCCGTGGACAACCCGCTGAACCGGATGCTCGGCATCGCCGGCGAGCCGCCCGTGTGGCTGCTGTGGGACGTGGACGCCGACAAGGGCACGGCCACCAACGACCGCGGCCTGACCGTGGACATCGCCCCGTTCCTCGGGGTCACCGGCCTGCCACCGGACGAACCGGGCGAACACTCCACCGTGCCGCCGAGGGCCAGCGGCGGCAACGTCGACTGCCGGGAACTGACCGCCGGGTCGACGCTCTACCTGCCGGTCACCGTGCCGGGCGCGCTGCTGTGCATGGGTGACGGGCACGCGGCGCAGGGCGACGGCGAGGTGTCCGGTACCGCCGTCGAGTGCGGGATGACCACCACCTGCGTCCTGGACCTGGTGACCGACGCGCCGGTGCCGACAGCGCACGCGGTCACCCCGACGGCGCGGATCACGTTCGGCTTCAGCGCCGATCTCAACGAAGCCACCGGAGCCGCGCTGGACGCGATGCTCGGCTGGCTCCAGACCCTGTTCGACGTCGACAAGACAACGGCGCTCGCGCTGGCCAGCCCGACGGTGGACCTGCGGGTCACGCAGGTCGCCAACCAGGTGTGGGGCGTGCACGCCGTGCTGCCGAACGGGGTGCTGCGGTGAACTGGCCGATCACGGACGGAGTGTTCGACCTCGGCGACACGCAGGTCGAGCGCGGCGGGACGATCAAGGACGCCAAGCTCACCTGGCAGGCCCACGGCACGCTGAATGCCGCTCGGGACAACGTGATCGTCTACCCGTGCAGCTACACGGCGACCCACGAGGACCTGGCCTGGCTGATCGGGCCGGACGGGATTCTCGACCCGACGCGCTGGTTCATCGTGATACCGGACATGTTCGGCAACGGCCTGTCCTCCAGTCCGTCCAACACACCCGACTATCCCGGCCTGGTCACCATGCGGGACAACGTGGCTGCCCAACGGCGGCTGTTGGCCGAGCACTTCAGCGTGGACCGGGTCGCCGCTGTATATGGGTTCTCGATGGGTGCCGGGCAGGCGTACCACTGGGCGGCCACGTTCCCGGAACTGGTCGAGCGGGCCATCGTGGTGTGCGGCAGTTCGCGGACCGCCGTGCACAACCAGGTGTTCCTGTCCGGTTTGTTACGCATCCTGGAAGCTGCGCCGGAACACGAGGGCAACGGCAGGTTCAGCGCCGAGCCCGCGTTGGCGCTCAAGGCGTTCGGGCACGTGTACGCGGGCTGGGGGCTGAGCCAGGACTTCTACCGGGCCGACCTGTACCGCACCGCGCTCGGCGCGGCCGATCTGGACGACTTCCTGCGCACCGACTGGGAAGAGGGCTTCGGCGCGGCCAGTGCCGCCAATCTCTATGCGCAGGCGATGACCTGGTACCACGCGGACATCAGCGCCGACCCGCGCTACGGCGGTGACCTGCACGCGGCGCTGGCTGCCATCCAGGCGAAGGTGCTGCTGCTGCCCGGCGAGACCGACCTCTATTTCCGGGTCGCCGACAACGCGGCCGACCTCCCGTTCCTGGCGAACGCCGAACTGCGGCCGATCCCGAGCATCTGGGGTCACCAGGCCGGTGCGCCGGGCAGGAACGAGGAGGACTTCGAGTTCCTGAAGGCCGCGGTGCTGGAGTGGCTGGACCGCTAGCACTGTCAGGGGTACCGGATACGTTGCTGGGCATGGACGAATGGACCGTGGCCGATCACCTGCGTGACATGCCGGCCGAGTCGGTGGCGCTGTACGAGCGGTTCATCGAGTTGGTCGCCGCACACGGGCCGTTCACGTACCGCGTGACCAAGACGATGATCACGGTCAAGGGCGTCCGCCGAGGCTTCGCGGGCACCCGGCCGACTTCGCGTGGGCTGGCCGGGTACTTCGACATCCAGCGGGTGGTCACCGACCCGCGCATTCTGCGTGCCGACCCGTACACGATGCGGCTGTACGTGCACCAGTTCCGGATCACCGCGCCGGAGCAGTTGGACGAGACGTTCGCGGGCTGGCTCGGCGAGGCCTACCGAGTCGGCGCGGGCGACCATCTCGCTGCTCCAGCCTAGGCAGCACGAACGGCGTGCCCAGCAGCGCGATCCCGGCCAGTGCGATCGCCGTGCGTGGGCTGGTGAACTGGGCCAGCAGACCCCACAGCACGGTGAGCACCGCGATGCTGGTGCTGGTGCTGATCGACCAGGCCGTGAGCACCCTGGCCTGGCGGTCCGTATCGGTGTTGTTGTACCGATAGGCGGTGAGAACGGGCGCGAAGATGCTGAGACACAGGATCAGCCCGAACTCGGTCGCCATCACGATCACCAGTCCGGCCACGCCCGGCCGGATGAACACGAGCCCGAGCGGCCAGCAGACCCGCAGCACGCCGAACACCCGCAGCACGGTCCGTTCGCCGTAGCGGGTAGCGAGCCGCCGCGCCAGGCGGGATCCGATCAGCCCACCGATGCACGGCACCGCGAACGCCAATCCGTACTCCCAGACCGGGAACCGCAGGGTGGACAGCATCAACACCGACAGCAGCGGCTCTGTCGCCATGATCAGTCCGTTGACGAGCATGACGTTGATCCAGAACCGGCGCAGTGTGCGGTGGGTGAGGATGTAGCGCCATCCCTCGACGATGTCGCTCCACCGACTCGGTCGGACCTTCCTCGGGCCCGGCAGTTGCTCGGGCTCCCTGATCGCCGTGATGCCCAGCGCCGAGAGCAGGTAGCTCACCGCGTCGGCGACGATGGTGGTCACCGGCCCCAACAGGCCGATGGCCGCGCCACCCAGCGGCGGTCCGATGACCGTGGCCGACCACATGGTGGACTCGAAACGGCTGGCGGCCACCAGCAGCCCCTCGGCCGGGACGATGCTCTTGAGGTAGGCGCCGCTGGCGGCCGTGAACGCGATCTTCGCCGCCGCGGTGACGACGGAGACCACCAGGAGTTGCCAGAAGGACAGCAAGCCCAGCCCGTAGGCGATCGGGATGGACGCCAATGCCAGAAAGCGGACCGCGTCCATGGCGATCATGACCGGTCGTTTGGGGCGGAACTCCATCCACGGCCCGAGCGGGACCGCGAGCAGCGCCCCGATCGCGAGCCCGACGGACGACAGCGCCGCGACCTCCGCCGAGTCGGCATGCAGGACCGTGATGGCCACGACCGAGAACGCGCCGAACCCGAGCCCGGTGCCGTAGGTGCTGACCGCGTAGGCGGCCCACAACCATCGAAACGACCGGCCGAGCCGCATGTCCGCCACCCTTCCGTGGGACAACGATCTGTTGCCAGGGAGATCGAAGCGGATCGACCGATGCCTGCGCCAACAACGGATCGAGCGGCGTGTCACAACTCGTTGTTGTGGGAGTAGGTTCTGCGCTCGTGGACCTGGACGCGGTTCGTACCTTCGTGGCGGTTGCCGAGACCGGCCAGTTCCAGGCCGCCGCCGACGACCTGGAGATCACCCAGCAGGGCGCGTCCCGGCGAGTGGCGAGCCTGGAACGTGAGCTCGGCGTGCAGCTCTTCGCGCGCATCCCCAGGGGCGTCCGGCTCACCGTCGACGGGCAGACACTGCTACCCCACGCCCGCGAACTCCTCCGCGCCGCCGAGCGCGTCGCGGCGGCCGTGACGCCGGGCCGCAGGGCGCTGCGGATCGACGTGATCAACCGCAGGATCGCACCCGCCGGCATCCTGCACGCCTTCTACCAGCAACATCCCGGCATCGAGCTGGATGTCGTCGCCCTGGTCAACGCCGACGTCACCGCAGCGCTGGCCGAGGTCGGCGCAGGCGCCCTGGACGCCACCTTCAGATCGCTGCGGGACACCGCCCGCTCGGTTCCGCGTGAACTCCGATCGGCGCGGGTCATCGACGACCGGCATGAACTCCTGGTCGGCCCACGGCATCCGTTGGCGAAGGCCAAAGCCGTGACGCTGGCCGAACTCACCGATCACCCCATCTGGATGCCCGGCATGTCCGACCCCGAGCCGATCGGCTACTACCAGGATCTGGCGGAGACCTTCGGGCTCACTATCGACACGATCGGGCCGAGCTTCGGCGTCGAAGCACTCCTCGCCGAAATCGCTGACTCGACCCAACTGGCCACCCTGGTCGGCGAAGGCTCGCGCTACCTGTGGCCGGAAAGCTACGACCTCCGCCGCATCCCCGTGGTCGACCCGACTCCGGTCTATCCGCTGTCGGTGATCTGGCGGGCGGACAATCCGCACCCCGTCCTCGCGCAGTTCCTCGACTACCTCGACACCAGGTACCAGGCGAGCGCTGGCGACGACGTATGGACCCCGGACTGGGCTCACTGAGGCGTACGTTTGTGCTGACATTGCCGGGTTCGAGGAGGCTGGTGTGGGGCGGGTGGTGCCTGCGGTCGCCAGGGCGGCGGACATCCTGGACCTGTTCCTGACCGACGCCGAGACGCTGTCCATGCCCGAGATGACCGCCGCGCTCGGGCTACCGAGGGCGACCGTGCACGACCTGGTGTCCACGCTGGTCGACCGCGCCTTTCTCGCGCCGGTCGCCGCCCAACCACACCGCTACCGGCTGGGCCATCGGCTGTGCCAACTGGGCAATGCCTACGCCGAACGGCTGGACCTGCCGCGCGAAGGCGCCACGATCGCCGCCGAGGTGGCCGCCCGCTGTGCCGAGACCGTGCACGTCGGCGTGTTGGAAGGCACCGACGTCGTCTACGTGGCGAAGGTGGACAGCACGCAGTCGGTCCGGCTGGTGTCCGCGGTGGGCAGGCGACTGCCGGCGCACTGCACAGCCGTCGGCAAGATGCTGCTGGCCGGGCTGCCGACCGACGAGTTCGCCACGCTCTACCCGGCGGACACCACACTGCCGGCGATGACTCCCGCCAGCATCATGTCCACGGCCGCTCTGGCCGACGAGATCGACGAGATCCGGGCCTGTGGCTTGGCTTTCGACCACTGCGAGTCCAACCCGGACGTGGCCTGCGTCGCCGCCGGTGTGCACGACCTGACCCGTCGGATGGTGGCCGCGATGAGCATCTCGGTGCCCACCGTGCGGTGGTCGGACGACATCGCGGCGGCCCTCGCCACCATGGTCACCGAAGGCGCTCGCAGGCTGTCCGACCAGTTGGGCGCTACGTGATGACCGGCACCGCGAGGTCGGTGGCACCCGGCGGTGAGCCGACAGCGTCCGGCGCGTAGCGACGCAGCAGTTCCATCCCGATCTCGGCCCGCCGCACCCGCTCCTTGGTCAGCGCGACAGCGGTCGGCGTCAGGTGCGTGCCACTGGGATAGATGTTGGGTGCGTTGCGCAGCCCGAACTTCAGGTACACGGGTGCCGCGACCCGCACGATCTCGGCGATCTCGAAGTGCCGGACGAAGCCACCGGTGTCATCCGGCGACTCGATGTAGATGTCCAACGGCAGGTCGACGGCTGCCCGGATCGCTGCCAACTGGGCCAGCGTGAGATCGGTGGGCACGTTGTACGTGGTGGCGCCCAACTGCTCGGCGATCCGGATGGAGGCCGGGTTGGCCAGGCCCATCTGCACGCTCACCTTCAGACTCAGCCCGGCCGGCAGTTCGCCCTGCGCCCGCATCAGGCCGGCCACCTGGAGCAGGCCGATGTCGGTGACCAGCACGCCCCGGATGCCGGCCTCGGCGGTGCGCCGGATGTCCTCCAGGACGTGTACCAATTGGTCGGCGCCCTGCGCCTGGGCGCCGAGCGCGCCAAGACCGGTGGACCGGGCGGCGGCACCGGTGCTCCAACCGGCCAGTGGCCGGGCGAACAGGCTCACCTCTACTCCGCGTGCCGCCGCCGGTTCGGCCATCGCGGCGAGTTCGCTGCCGGTGAGCAGCATGCCGCCGCTGCCCTGGGAAACGCGGTGCACCAGCACTCCCCTGGCGTCCGCCTCGCTGAACACGGCGGCCAGCGCCTCCGGTCCCTCGACGCTGGGGATCTCCACCCGGTACTGGGCGCCGTCCGGGAACCGCTTCGCGCTGCTCGGCAGGTCGTGGGCGTCGCCGCCGGGCAGACCGAGCGAGCGCAGGAACTGGCGGGTCGACTCCACAGCCACCTCGATGTTCGGTATTTCGAACGCCGTACTGGATCTCGAATGGAGGCTAGAACCGGTCCGGATTTCTCGTCAAGCCCGTGCCATTGCGGACCGTTCCTGACCGCAGTGCCGGATAGCGTGGCCCCAAGCGAAACAGAAAGGCGAGACCATGGACTGGAAGCTCGAACTTGTCATCCTGCCGGTGTCCGATGTGGACCGCGCCAAGGCGTTCTACGTCGACCAGATCGGTTTCGTCGCCGACTTCGACCACACGGTGAGCGAGGAAATCCGCTTCGTACAGCTGACCCCGCCCGGCTCGGCCTGCTCCATCGCGTTCGGCAAGGGGCTCACCGAAGCCCCGCCCGGCACGGTGAAGGGCATGCAGGTCGTCATCGACGACGCGAAGGCGGCGCACGACGAACTGGTCGAGCGGGGTGTCGAGGTCAGCGACGTGCAGGTGCTCGACTGGGGCACGTTCGTCTTCTTCAGCGACCCGGACGGCAACGCCTGGGCGCTCCAGCAGTTGCCGTCGCGGTCCTGACCGGACCCTGACCAGCCGCCCGTCTCACGTGAGGCGGGCGGCGCCGTGGCGCAGTCCGTCGATGAGGACGGCGACCATGCGTTTGCTGTACGTCGGTCCTTCGCCGGGCACCGGCATGCACAGCTGGGCGATGGCGTGCAGCAGGTCCATGGCGCTGATGTCGGAGCGGATCTCCCCACTCGCCGTGGCGGCTTCGAGCAGCGAGCCGAGAGCGGGTCCCATCCGCTCCGCGAAGTAGCCGGGCAGCGCGTCGAACGCCGCATCGCCGGAGTGCAGGGCCGTGGCGAGCCCTCGTTTCGTCGCGAGGAACTCGGTGTACAGCTGTAGCCACATCGCCAGGGCCGTCCCCGGCTCGTGCGTGGCACTGAGCGCGGGGCCGGCGTCGGCGCACGCGTCGATCCCCCGCTGCAACACGGCCTTGACCAGGTCGGAGCGCTGTGGGAAGTGCCGGTACAGCGTGCCGACCCCGACGCCTGCCAGGTCGGCGATCTCCTTCGCGGGCGCGTCGACACCCGATGTGCCGAAGACCTTCTTCGCCGCCTCCAGCAACGAGTCGATGTTGCGTTGCGCGTCGGCGCGCAGCCGACGCGGCACCGTGCTCTCCGCCACGCCACTCCTCCACTTGCATAACCGGAAAGCATTTCCGTATAGTTCCGGAAGAGCGTTCCGTTTGAGTCCAAGGTACAGGAGAGTGGCATGCGATATCGAACACTCGGCCGAACCGGCATCAAGGTCAGCCCCTACGCGCTCGGCGCCATGATGTTCGGCGCGGCCATCGGCAACGCCGACCACGACGACTCGATCCGGATCATCCACAAAGCGCTGGACGCCGGGATCAACTTCATCGACACGGCCGACAGGTACTCCCAAGGCGAGTCGGAGGAGGTGGTGGGCAAGGCGCTCAAGCGGCGGCGGGACACCGTCGTCCTTGCGACGAAGCTGAGTCAGCCGATGGGTGACGACCCCAACCAGCAAGGCGGGTCGCGGCGTTGGATCATGACGGCGGTCGAGAACTCGTTGCGCCGCCTGCACACCGACCACATCGACCTCTACCAGATCCACCGGCCGGACCCCGACACCGACATCGAGGAGACGCTCTCCGCGTTCTCCGACCTGATCCACAGCGGGAAGGTCCGTGCCATCGGGTCGTCCACCATGCCGGCCTCGGACATCGTCGAAGCCCAGTGGGTGGCGGAACGGCGTGGCCTGGAACGGTTCCACACCGAGCAACCGCCGTACTCGATCCTCAGCCGAGGCATCGAACGCGAGGTGCTGCCGGTCGTCCAACGCTATGGCATGGGCACGCTGGTCTGGGGCCCGCTCGGCCAGGGCATGCTCACCGGCCGGATCCGCAAGGGCCAGCAGACCGACCTGCACCGCGCGAGCCTGTTCAAGGTGTTCAGCGACGAACGTCGGCTGGACGCCGTCGAGCAGCTTGTCCCGCTCGCCGAGGATGCCGGCCTGCCGATGACCCACCTCGCGATGGCGTTCGCCATCGCCCACCCCGGCGTGACCAGCGCACTGCTCGGGCCACGCACCATGGAGCAGCTCGACGACCTGCTCGCCGGCATCGACGTCACGCTCACCGACGACATCCTCGACCGGATCGATGAGATCGTCCCGCCGGGCACCGATGCCGGCACGCTCGACCAGAGCTACGTGCCGCCCGCCCTGCGGAATCTCGGCCTACGGCGGCGACCCGTCAGCGACCGAGCCGCCGCCTGATCAGGCCCTGGCGTTCTCGTCCATCGTCAGGGTCACGCTCCGGCCGGTCAGCTTGCGCACCACGATCACGATGACGCCGATCGCGAGCCAGATCAGGCCACCGATCTTCGCGTGGGTGTCCGCGTTGAGCAGCACGTAGCCGATGATCACGAAGCCGATCAGCGGCACCACGAGGTGCATCCCGAACGTGCGTTCCCTGCGCTTCAGCAGGAAGTACACGCCGACCGACACGTGCAGCATCAGGAACGCGAACAGCGCGCCGAAGTTGACCAGGGTGGACAGGAACTCGACCTGGCCGACGAAGAAGATGCCCAGCACCAGGCTGACCACGGCGACCAACAGCACGGCGCGTTCGGGCACCTTGCTGCGCGGGGTGATGTGCGCCAGGAACTTCGGCAGGGTGTGGTCGCGGGCCATGGAGAACAGCAGCCTTGCCGTCGCGTTCTGCGCGACGAGGCTGTTCGCCACGGCCGCGGCCAACGCCGAGGACACCGCCACGAGCACGGTCATCCAGTGCCCGGCCGCGAGCCCGGCCACCTGGTAGAACGCCTGGTTGGTGGCGTCCTCGCCGGTGAACTGGGTCTTGCCGGGCACCAGCAGCGCGGCCAGGTACGTCTGCACGATGAACAACACCGCGACCAGGCACAGCGAGATGAGGGTCGCCCTGCCGACCACCCGTGAGCCGCCCTGCACCTCCTCGGACTGGGTGGAGATCGCGTCGAAACCGAGGAACGACAGCACAGCGACCGACAGCGCCGCGAACAACAGGCTCGGTGAGAACTCGTGCGCGTTGAACAACGGAGTGGTCGACCAGTGGGCGCCGCCGGTGCCGTTGCTGATCGCGATCACCGCGGCCACGATGAAGATCGCCAGCACGATCAGCTCACCGATCAGGAAGATCCGGTTGGCCCACGCCGTGGTCTCGATGCCGGCCAGGTTCACGCCGGTGTTGACCACCACGAAGATGACCACCCACAGCCACTGCGGCACGCCGGGCAGCACGGTGTCCAGCGCCGCGGCGCCGGTCACGTAGAGCAGCGTCGGCACCAGCAGGTAGTCCAGCAGGATCGCCCACCCGGCCAGGAAGCCGACCCACGGCGCGATGCCCCGGCCGGCGTAGGAGTAGACGGAGCCCGCCACCGGGAACGCGCGGCTCATCTCGCGGTAGCTCAACGCGGTGAACACCATCGCGACCAGGCCGATGATGTAGGTCAGCGGCACCATGCCCTTCGAGGCGTTGAACACCACGCCGAAGATCGCGAACGGCGCGATCGGCACCATGAAGATCAGACCGTAGACCAGCAGGTCACGCAGTCGCAGCGAGCGCTTCAGCTCCTGTTGGTACCCGAATTCGGCGAGTTCTCCTGTTCCCTCTCCTGTCGTCATGTCTGGCTCCTTACCCGTCGAGGGACGCCAGGAAACCACCGATCACCGCATTGAAACGATCAGTTTCCTCGACGTGCGGCATGTGGCTGGATTCGGCGAACACGACCCAGCGAACGTCCGGGATGCCCTCGAAGAACGGCGCGACGGTCGCCGTCGTCGCCTCGTCGTAGCGCCCGCTGGCCAGCAGGGTCGGCACCTGGATCGAGCCGACTCTGTCCACGATGGACCAGTTCTTCAGGCTGCCGATGACGTGGAACTCGCTCGGCCCGTTCATGGTCTGGTAGACGGTGGGATCGGCGTCCATCGCGTCGAACGTGGCGGTGACCTCGGGCGGCATCGGCTGCACCCGGCACACGTGCCGCTCGTAGAACGCCTGCATCGCCTGCTGGTACTCGGTCGAGTCCGTGGTGCCGGCCGCTTCGTGTTCGCGCAGCACCGCGTCCACCTCGGGCGGCAGGCCGGCACGCAGTTCACCCGCCGCCGCCGACCACAACTCCATCGACGCCGGCGAGTCGGCGATCACCAGGCCGCACAGCCCGGCAGGCTGCCGGACGGCGTGCTCGGCGGCCAGCATGCCGCCCCAGGACTGGCCGAGCAGCGTGTAGCGGTCGGCGATGCCCAGCGCGGCCAGCAGGTTGTCCAGTTCCGCGACGAACAGTTCCGGCGTCCAGTAGTCGGCAGGCGCGTCCCGTAGGTGGGTGGACCTGCCGTTGCCCACCTGGTCGTAGTGCACGACGGCCCGGCCGGAGTCGGCGAGCGCGGTCAGCCGCAGCAGGTAGTCGTGGGTGCAGCCGGGACCGCCGTGCAGCGCGACCAGCGGTGTCAACCCGCTGGTCAGGTCACCGGTGACGCGGTACCAGGTCTCGTGGCCCTGGAACGGGATCGTGCCCTCTGCGGTCGCCTGCGGTGTCATGCGCGTCTCCCTCGTCCCGGTGTCTGCCTATTTGGTATCAAAAGCGGACCTATGTCGCCACCGGATAGGGTCGGACAAATGGGGACTGGAGGACTGTCAGCGGCGCGGCTGCGCCGGATGCACGACGTACTGGCCGGCCACGTCGGCAACGGCGAACTGCCCGGCATCATCACGCTGGTCAGCAGGCACGGCGAGGTGCACGTCGACGTGATCGGCACCCTGGCCGTGGGCGGGACGGCGCCGATGGAACGCGACACCATCTTCCGTATCTCGTCGATGACCAAGCCGATCGTCGCGGCGGCCGCGATGATCCTGGTCGAGGAGTGCCGGCTGCGGCTGGACGAGCCGGTGGACGAGTTGCTGCCCGAACTGGCCGACCGGCAGGTGCTCAAGTCGCTGGAGAGCGAGCTGGACGACACGGTCCCGGCGAACCGGCCGATCACGCTGCGCGACCTGCTCACGTTCCGCTGGGGCATGGGCCAGATCATCGGGCCGCCCGACCAGTACCCGATCCTGGCCGTCGGTACCGAGCGGAAGGTCATCACCGGCGCCCCGGAACCGTCGTCGATGCTGCCGGCCGACGAGTGGCTGCGTCGACTCGGCGAACTGCCGCTGATGCACCAGCCGGGCGAGAAATGGCTGTACAACACCGGTTCTGATGTCTTGGGTGTGCTGATCTCCCGAGTTACCGGGCAGTCGCTGGAGGAGTTCCTGCGGGCACGGATCTTCGAGCCGCTGGGCATGGCGGACACGGCGTTCAGCGTGCCGGCGCGCGATGTCGACCGGTTGGCCACGAGCTACATGCCGAACATGAAGAGTGGCGAGCTGGAACTGTTCGACGAGGGTGCTGGCGGGCAGTGGACGAGTCCGCCGCCGTTCCAGTCCGGAGCCGGTGGGCTGGTGTCCACTGTGGACGACTATCTGGCGTTCGGCACGATGATGCTGAACGGGGGTCGGGTTGGTTCTGCGGAGCGGATTCTGTCCCGGCTTTCGGTGCAGGTCATGACGACCGACCAGTTGACGCCCGCACAGAAGGCGATCTCCGGCTTCATCCCCGGCTACTTCGACAACCTGGGCTGGGGTTTCGGCATGTCCGTGGCGACCGGTCGGGACGGCCTGTTCTCGGTGCCCGGCAGGTACGGCTGGGATGGTGGGCTAGGCACGACGTGGGCGACGGATCCGGCCGAGGACATGGTCGGGATCATGATGAGCCAGCGAGCCGGGTTCCCGTTGATGTCCAAGGTCTACCAGGACTTCTGGACGTCGGCCTACCAGGCCATCGACGACTAATTAGGACCTCGCCGCCCGCTTCGCGCGGACGGTCGACTCGCCCTCGCCCTGGGGCGGGCGAGTCGGCGCCGAGAGCGCGCGGTTCGACCGCGCGGACCTACGATTCGGCTGCGCCGGTACGCGACTCGGCTCCACGGGCGTGCGACTCGCCCGCGCGGGTGCGCGATTCGGTCGCCTGAGTGCGCGACTCGCCCGCGCGAGTGTGCGACTCGCCCGCGCGAGTGTGCGACTCGGCCGCAGGAGTGTGCGACTCGGTTGCGTGGGCGTGTGATTCGGCCGCCGGAGTGTGCGACTCGGCCGGGCGGCCGGGCGATTCGACTGCGCGGGTACGCGAATCGGTCGCCTGAACGCGCGACTCGCCCGCGCGAGTGTGCGACTCGGTTGCGTGGGCGTGTGATTCGGCCGCCTGGTCGGTCGACACACCCGTGAACGGTCGACACGCACGCCTGGGTTCGGTCCGGCCTGCGGCATAGGGGATCTAGTCAGGCGCCGTGACTACCGGACCCAGCGGTGCCGGCAACTCGGCCAGCTCACGCAGCCGGGCCGGTGGGAAATCCGTCCACGCCCCGCGGGGATCCCGATCGGCATGCAGGTGACGGTCGAGGAACCGCTGCCAACGACGGAGCCCGTCTACAGCCGTCGCCAGGTCGAGCTCGCCCGCCTCGATGGCGTCGGCGTACTCGTCCAGATCGAGCAGCCGCTGGTGGCGGCCGTCGGTGGGCACCATGATGTCGATGTAGAGGTCCCGGACGACGATCGCGTGCCGCTCGACCGAGACGTGGACGAGATCGATGTACCAGGTGGCCGGCTGGTCGAGGTCGGCATCGACACCTGGCATGCGCGTGCCGTCCGCGAGGACCGCATGCCGCCAACATGGCGGCGCCATGCTCACGCCGAGGTCGAGCAGCACGAATGTCCGCTCCAGCCGCGTCAGGCCCGGCCACGGCTCGTACCGGTCCGGCAACTGGAACGCGTAGGCGATTGTGTCCCCGGACCGGACGCCGGGCAGCGGCCCGAACAGGGGCGTCGGATCACCGTGCCGGCCACGCCACACCTCGACCTGCTCCATCAATGCGCCCAGCGCTGCGCCGCCGCGATCTCGTCCGCCGTGTCACCGGCGAACAGGTCGATCTCGCCACGCCGGACCGCGAGGATGGCCGACGTCAGCGAAGCGCCGAACGCCGAGGGAAGCACCGGGTCCGCCTCGAACGCGTCGGTGGCCTCGGCGAGCGAGGACGGCAACTGGCTGATGTCCCGGTCAGCCCGTTCCGCATCGGACAGCCGCCCGGGATCGACCTCGACCGGCGCGGGCAACCCAGCGCCGGCGTCCACACCGGCCAGCCCAGCGAAGATCAACCCCGCCACCACCAGATACGGGTTCGCCGTCAGGTCGAAGCTCTTCACCTCAAGGTTGGCCGCC
The DNA here is from genome assembly GCA_036502345.1 of Pseudonocardiaceae bacterium. Lineage (GTDB taxonomy): Bacteria > Actinomycetota > Actinomycetes > Mycobacteriales > Pseudonocardiaceae > DATEPR01. Next base: position 19,656 of record DASXYT010000305.1, read on the forward strand.
CACTCCCGACTCCCCACAGAACCGGTCACCAGCCGCATCGCGGCCTCGCGGTTCTCCAGGCCCCACACGGCGAACGCGCCCGCCCAGTGCTGCGGGATCAGCCGGAGGTAGCTGGCCGCCGACGGAGCACCGATCGCCAACAGTGCGGGCAGCCGGTCCAGGATGCCGGCGGCGAACGACTCGCCTGCCGCCGTCAGCCCGTACGGGCCGTCGCCGCCCGCGCACAGGTTCCGGTCACCGTCCCACACGCTGATGTGCACGTGTCCACCGTTGCCGACGCCCTCGGCGACCACCTTCGGCGAGAACGACACCCGCAGCCCGTGCTGCTGGCTGATCGCCCTGATGGTGGCCCGCACCAACACGAGATCGTCGGCAGCGCCCACCGGATCGGCTGCGGCGACGGACACCTCGAACTGGCCGGGGCTGTACTCCGGATGGATCTGCTCGACGGCAACACCCTGTTCGCCCAGCGCGACCGCCACATCACGCACGTAGTCCGAGCGGGACACCAGCCGCGCGAAGCTGTAGGCGGCCCCACGCGCGGCCGGCCGGAACTCGTCGGCGTCCTCGGCGACCGTCCACTCCACTTCGAACGCACACTTCGCGCTCCAGCCACGGGCGGCCAACAGGTCCATCGCCACCCTGGCCAGGCCACGCTGGTCGCCGGGGTGCACAGCACCGTCCTGGTCGTACCGGTCGCCGGGCGCCCACGCCCAACCCGGCTGGCCTGCCAGCACCGTCAGCCTGCTCAGGTCCGGGTGCAGCCGGAGATCACCGACGGCGCCCGACGTCATGGCCATGTCGTTGAACAGGAACGTATCGAAACACGGCGACGCGCCGATGCCCCACGCCGCGGCCGACTCCAGCCGCTCCAGCGGCACGGCCTTGGTCCTGGCGATCCCGCTGTTGTCCACCCAGGTCACGGCCACCAGCCGGACACCCTGCGCACCCAGTTCCGGCAGCAGCACCCTGGCGTGTGCCGCGGCCGAATCGCGGTCCTGCTCGTCCATCCGGTACCTCACAGGCTTGCCATTTCACGACATCGGCGCGACGCTACCGCACGAGGCACAGCAGCAGACCCAACCTGTGATCGCAGGGAGTCGCCATGTCCGAGCCAACGGGAACCGCTGTCGACACCGAAGCCAAGGCCGGCCCGGGGCTGCGTCGGAATCTCTCGGTCTGGCAGGCGGTCGGCCTGTCCGTCGCACTGATGGCGCCCAGCATGGCCGCCAACATCAACCCGCAGCAGACCGGTGTCGCCGCGGGCCGTGCCGTGCCGCTGGCGTTCTTCCTGTCCGCGATCGGCGTGCTGCTGGTGGCCTACGGCTTCGTCCGGCTCTGCCAGCACTACCAGCACGCCGGTTCGGTCTACGCGTTCGTCGGCGCCACGATCGGCCCGAGGGCAGGCGTGGTGTCCGGCCTCGGCCTGCTCGGCACGTACACGTTCTACGCGGTCGTCACGTCGTCGGCGGCCGGCAACCTGGGCACCGCGTTCCTCACCGAAGTGGGCATCTGGCCGAACCCGCCGACGTGGGGACCGTTCGTGCTGGTCGCCGTGGCGCTGATCGGGGCGTGGCTGCTGGCCGTGGTGCCGGTGAAGCGCGGCACCAGCATCCTGCTCAGCATCGAAGGCGCGACGGTCGCGCTGATCCTGCTGATCACGGTCATCATCGCGGTCCGGCTGATCTCCGGCTCGGCGCCCGGCGGCCAGGACTTCACGCTGCGGGTGTTCTCGTTCACTCCGGACGTCGGCATGTCCGGCGTGTTCCTCGGTGCGGTGTTCGGCTTCCTGTCCTTCGCCGGGTTCGAGGCGGCGGCGACGCTCGGCGAGGAGACCCACGACGCCAAGCGCAACATCCCGCGTGCCATCCTCGGCACCGCGATCTTCGGCGGCGTGTTCTTCGTCGTGGTGACAGCCATCGAGATGATGGGCTTCGGCACCGGCTCGGCCGCGGTGTCCCGGTTCACCCACTCGTCCTCGCTGCTCGGTGATCTCGGCACCGGCTACGTCGGGTCCTGGGTCGGCGACCTGATCAGCCTCGGTGCCGCGATCAGCGCGTTCGGCTGCTGTCTCGCGTGCATCGTGGGCGGCTCGCGGCTGCTGTACGCGGTGGCGCGGGACAGCGTCGGTGCACGTGGCGTCGGCGTGCTGTCCGGCCGTGGCACGCCGGCCCGCGCGGTCGGCGTGGTCACCGGCACCGCGATCTTCATCATCCTGCTGTGCGCGTTGGCCTTCGGCGCCACCGCGACCGACACATTCGCCTGGTCGGGCAGCATCGGCACGCTGATCATCCTGGTGATCTACATCCTGACCACGATCGGCGCGATCCGGTTGGTGTTCGTGCAGCGGAAGATGACGGTGCCGATGTGGCAGGTGATCTTCCCGATCCTGGGGATCGCGCTGCTGGGCTACACGATCTACGTCAACCTCGTGCCCTACCCGACCGCCGGGCCGGCCGAGTGGTTCCCGGTGGTGGCAGGCGGCATATTGGTGCTGGCCGTGCTCGCGGTGCTGTTCGCACCAGGGCTGTTCAGCAGGGTCGGCACGCAACTGGCCGAGTCGGAACTGGCATGAGCGAACCATGGGACCGGGTGCCGCTGGTCGACCACCACTGCCACGGCCTGCTGCGCGGTGACCTGGACCGGGCCGCCTTCGAGGAGATGATGACCGAGGCGGACAGTGCCGGTCCGCTCGGCACCACGCTGTTCGACTCGCTGATCGGGCACGCCGTGCGCCGCTGGTGCTCCCCCGTGCTCGACCTGCCGCCGCACACCGAGCCGGACGACTACCTGGCGCGGCGGGCCGAACTCGGGGCCGACGAGGTCAACCGGCGGTTCCTGGCCGCCACCGGTATCACGGACTACCTGGTGGACGGCGGTTTCCGGCCGGAACTGCTCACGTCCGCCGCCGAGTTGGGCGCGCTGGCCGGCGCGCGGGCCCACGACGTCGTCCGGCTGGAGGTGCTGGCCGAGGACGTGGTGCGGGCCGGCACGTCGGGTGCCTCGTTCGTCGGTGACTGTACCGAGGCGTTGGCCAGGCGGGCACCCACGGCGATCGGGTGCAAGTCCATCGCGGCCTACCGGGTCGGGCTGCGACTGGCCGGTGAACGCCCGAGTGACGCCGAGGTCGGTGTCGCCGCCGACAGATGGTTGTCCGATGTGGACAGGTACGGCGTGCTGCGGCTGGCCGACCCCGTGCTGCACCGGTTCCTGGTGTGGCTGGCGATCGAGCAGCGGCTGCCGGTGCAGTTCCACGTCGGCTACGGTGACGCCGACGTCGACCTCGCCGAGTGCGATCCGCTGTTGCTCACCGATCTGCTGCGCGCCACCGCGCCGGCAGGCGTGCCGATCCTGCTGCTGCACAACTACCCGTTCCACCGGAACGCCGGTTATCTCGCACAGGTCTTCCCGCACGTGTTCTTCGACGTCGGGCTGGCGGCGCACAACGTCGGCTTCCGGTCCTCCGCCGTGCTCGCCGAGGCACTGGAACTGGTGCCGTTCGGCAAGTTCCTGTTCTCCAGCGACGCTTTCGGCCTGGCCGAGCACTACCACCTCGGCACGCTGCTGTTCCGGCGAGCGCTGTCCGAGTTCCTCGGCGGCGCCGTCGAGCACGACGAGATGACCCCTGCCGACGCGCTGCGGGCCGCCGAGTTGATCGGTCACCGCAACGCCTGGCGGGTCTACGGCGAGAAGTCTTTCACTGGCTGAAAACTGAGCTGGCGCTCCGGTGGCGTGTCCGGCGACCGTTGGACCACGTCCAACGGAGGAGTGCCGATGGCAGCCTTTGCTCGCAACCAGTGGTATGTGGCCGCCTACGGCACCGAGATCACCGACGGACTGTTTGCCAGGACCATCCTCGGTGAGCCGATTGTGTTCTACCGCACCGAATCCGGAGCGGTGACCGCGCTCGCCGACCGGTGCGTGCACCGCCGCTACCCGTTGTCCCTCGGGCACCTGGACGGCGAGCGGCTGGTCTGCGGCTACCACGGCTTCACCTACGAGCCGAGCGGCCGGTGCGTCTCGGTGCCCGGCCAGCACCGGGTGCCGAGGACGGCCAGGGTGCCGGCCTATCCGCTGGTCGAACAGGACTCGTTCGTGTGGGTGTGGATCGGCGATCCGACCCTGGCCGACCCGACGACCGTGCCGAGGGCGCCGTGGCTGGCCGACCCCGGCTACACCACCGTTGCCGGCATGGAACCGTTGGCGGCACGGTACGAACTACTGGTGGACAACCTGCTCGACCTGTCCCACGAGACCTACCTGCACGGTGGCTACATCGGCACACCCGAGGTGGCCAGCACACCGATCGTGACCGAGGTGGACGCCGAGCGGGACGTCATCCACGTGAGCAGGCACATGGCCGACGCCGAGTGCCCGGCCTTCTACGCCAAGTCCACCGGGCTCACCGGCCGGATCACCCGTTGGCAGGACATCGAGTACCACCCGCCGTGCCTGTACCTCCTGCACAGCAGGATCGCGCCGGTCGGGGTCCTGCCGAACGACGACGGCACCGATCCGGACGCCTTCCACGTCGAGGTGGTCTACGCGATCACCCCCGAGACCGAGCACAGCACCCACGACTTCTGGGCAGTGGCAAGGGATTTCGCGCTGGACGACACCGGGGTGAGCGACTTCCTCGCGGACAGCAACCGGACAGTCGTGCTGCAGGACGTGGCCGCGCTGGACATCCTGGAGCGCTACATCGCCACCGAGGCGGACGGGTACCAGGAACTGTCGGTCAACATCGACACCGGTGGCCTGGCCGCGCGCCGGATCCTGCGGCGAATGGCATCGACGTGACCGGCGACCGGGTGTTTCGGGTGCACTGGCAGCTGGGCAACGATCTGCTGGTCGGCGTGTGCCACTGCGGAGCGGAGCGCGAGTTCGCCGATCCGCTGTCGCTGTGGGACTGGCTGCTCGCCCACCCGGACGGCCACGACACGTGACGCTGGACGTGATCGTCGAGCGCAGGGACGTACTGGCCGACGGAGTCGTCGGGCTGACGCTGCGGAGACCGGACAACGCGCCGATGCCGGCCTGGACACCGGGTGCGCACGTGGACCTCTTGCTGGGTAACGGGTTGGTGCGCCAGTTCTCGCTGTGCGGTGACCCGGCCGACCGGTCCTCGTTGCGGGTGGCTGTGCTGCGCGAGCAGGCGGGTCGGGGCGGGTCGGCGTATGTGCACTCCGACGTGGTGGCCGGCTCAGAGTTGCGGATTCGCGGGCCACGCAACAACTTCGAGCTGGTGCCCGCACGGCGCCACGTGTTCATCGCAGGCGGTATCGGTGTGACACCGATCCTGCCGATGGTCGCCGCGGCGCACGACTGGCGACTGGTCTACGGCGGCCGAACGAGGATGTCGATGGCGTTCCTGACCGAGTTGGCCCGTTACGGCGACCGGGTCGAGATCCACCCGCAGGACGAGGACGGCCTGATCGACGTGGTCGGCGTGCTTGCCGAGCCCGAGCAGGACACCGCGATCTACTGCTGCGGACCGGAACCGCTGCTGGCCGCCGTCACGCGGGCGAGTGAGCGCTGGCCGGCCGGGTCGCTGCACGTGGAACGGTTCGCCCCGGTGGCCGACACCGGTGGCGCGGCGCCGATCGAGGTCGAGCTGGTCGGTTCCGGGCGGACGATCACCGTGCCCGCGCACTCCTCGATTCTGGCGGCAATCGAGGCGGCCGGCATCCCGGTGCTGTCCTCCTGCCGGGAGGGCACCTGCGGCACGTGCGAGACCGATGTGCTGGCCGGCGTGCCCGACCACCGCGACTCGCTGCTCACCGAATCCGAACGGGCTGCCGGCGACACGATGATGATCTGCGTGTCCAGGGCGGTCGGGCCACGGCTCGTGCTCGACCTGTGAGCCTCCGATCAGGCACGATGTCGTAATGGCGGGCACGTCGGTGACCAGCAAGGCCCTGGCGCTGCTGGCCGCGTTCTCCCCCGACGCACCCGAGCTCACGCTGAGCGAACTGGCCAGGCGGGCCGGGCTGTCACTGCCCACCGCCCATCGGCGAGCCGCCGAACTGGTCGCGTGGGGCGCGCTGGAACGCACCCCGGCCGGCCGCTATCACATCGGGCTGCGGCTGTGGGAGGTCGCGTCGCTGGCGCCGAGAGGCCTCGGCCTGCGCGAGGCGTCGATGCCGTTCCTCGAGGACCTGTACGAGATCACCCGCGAGAACGTCCAACTCGCCGTCCGCGAGGGTGTCGAACTCGTCTTCGTGGAGCGCATCGCGGGTCGGGCCGCGGTTGCCGTGCTGACCAGGGTCGGCGGCCGGTTCGCGTTGCACGCCACCGGTGTCGGGCTGGTACTGCTCGCGCACGCGCCTGCCGAGATCCAGGAACAGGTGCTGGGCGGCCGCCTGGCCCGCTACACCGAGAAGACGATCACCGACCCGGCAGTGATGCGTCCGCTGCTGGCCAACGTTCGCGCCCGGGGCTACGCGGTCAGCGACGGCCAGGTGACGCTGGACGCGCTGTCCGTCGCGGCGCCGATCGTCGACCGGACGGGCACCGTGGTCGCCGCCGTGTCGCTCGTGGTGCACGCCGACCGGGCCGACCCGAGCGCGTTGGCTCCGGTGGTCAGGGCTGCGGCCCGAGGCATCTCCCGTGAGCTCTCGCGGACCGGACCTGTCCGCGACGGCCGATAGTGTGCCCGATGTGGACGTACTCAGCCGCCGACAGCTGAACAGGGCCAGCCTGGACCGGCAACTGCTGCTGGCGCGGGCCGACCTGTCCGCGTGCGCCGCGATCGAACACCTGGCCGGCATGCAGGCCCAGGCCCCGAACGCGCCCTATGTAGGCCTGTGGAGCCGAGTCAACAGGTTCCAACAGGCCGAACTCGCGGACGCGCTGCTGAGCCGGCGGGTGGTGCGCACCCCACTGCTGCGCGGCACGGTCCACCTCGTCACGCCTGCCGACGCCGGGGCGTGGTATCCGCTGGTCAGGCCGGTGCTGGCCCGTGGTTTCGCCAGCAACTACGGCCGCGCGCTGGACGGCGTCGACATGGCGGTACTGCTCGCCGACGCCACCGCGCTGCTGGCGGAGCGGCCGAGGACCAGGGTGGAGATCAGCGCGGCGCTGGCGGAACGCTGGCCGGATCGCGACCGCACGTCGATGGCCTACGCGGTGACCTACCTGCTGCCGGTGGTGCAGGTCCCGCCGCGCGGTGTGTGGGGTGAGACCGGCCAGGCCACCTGGACGACCACTGAAAGCTGGCTGGCCGTTGTGCCAACAGCGGGCTCGGTGGCCGACATGATCGTCCGGTATCTCACCGCGTTCGGCCCTGCGACGGTGAAGGACATGCAGACCTGGTGCGGGCTGACCCGGCTGCGCGAGATCACGGGCCAACTCTCGCTGCGCACGTATCGAGGCGAGGACGGCGCCACGCTGTTCGACCTACCCGATGCCGAACTGCCGGACCCGGAAACGCCCGCGCCACCACGGTTTCTGCCTGAGTACGACAACCTGCTGCTGTCCTATGCCGACCGGGCCAGGGTGGGTGCCGACCATCGCGCCGTGCCACTGCCGCCGGGCATCGGCGCGGTGTCCGGCAGTGTGCTGGTGGACGGGTTCTGGCAGGCGAACTGGCGGCTGGTTCGCTCGGACAGCACGGCGACACTGCACATCGAACCGTTCGACCGGCTCCCCCGCGCCGACATCGCCGCGGTGACGGCGGAGGGCCACCGGTTGCTCGATTTCGTTGGCGCCGAGGGCGATGTAGCCTTCACCAGGCCATGAAACCGACTTACGGACCACAGCTGCGCGCCGGACTGGGCGCCCCCACGTGGCAGCGGAAACTGGCCAGCAGCCCGCGTTCCCTGGTGTGGCTCGCCGAGATCAACTCGACCCAGGTCGTGGTCAAGCAGGTCGTCGGCGGGACGGACACAGCGGAGCGGTTCGCCCGCGAGGTCACCGCGCTGCGGCTGGCCGGCCGGGCCGATCCCGCTGTCGCGCCGGCACTCCTGGGCGCCGACGCGGAACACCAGGTGATGGTGTTGGAACACCTGGCAGGCGAGCCGAAGGCCGACGACTGGATCGTCGGCTACGCGGCCGCCCTGGCCAGGCTGCACGCGACCACAACGGCAGCGGACGCCGAAGCCCTGCCGCGCTGGGCGCCGCCGACCGCACGTGACCTGGTGTCGTTCCTCGGGTTCGCCGTGGGGCTGGACGCCGAGGTGCCGCGACCGGCCGTCGAGGAACTGGACCAACTGCAGCGCCGGATGACAGAGCCGACCGGGTTCGCGCTGCTGCACGGCGATCCCTGTCCTGCCAACGATCTGCACACCTCGACCGGTGTTCGGTTCGTCGACTTCGAACGGGCCGCGCTCGGCGACGGGCTGATGGAACTCGCCTACCTGCGCATCGGTTTCCCGACCTGCTGGTGCGTGATCGATCCGCCAGAACCGCTGCTCGCCGAGGCCGAACAGGCCTACCTGGACACGTGGCGCGCGGCGACCGGTACCTCGCCTGCCGGCGATCTAGCCGACGCGTGCGTCGGCTGGCTCCTGCGTGGTGACTCGCTGGTGCAGCAGGTCGAGCGGGGCACCGGTGATCATCTGGCGAAGGTGCTGCGCAAGGACTGGGCATGGGGCACGGCGACCGCCCGGCAGCGACTGGTGCACCGGCTGGGTGTGGTCGCGGCGCTGACCGCCGACAGCGACCGACTGGCTGCCGTCGGCCGGTTCAGCGCCGACCTGCGCGAGCGGATGCTGACCGGGTGGCCCGAACTGGCACCACTGCCGGCCAGCAGGCTGACCGCGCCGATCGTCAGGCGCTCCTCGGGTAGAGCGTGGCCACGTCGGCGGACAGACCAGCCTTGACCTGGCGGGTCACGTCGTCGACGAGCACTTCCTCCTCGTCCTTCTCCAGCGCCCGCAGCACGTGCCCGACGACCTCCTCGGGCGAGTTCTTGGGTGCCGTGATGCCGGCGGTCATGTCGGTGTCGATGTAGCCCACGTGTACGCCGACCACCAGCGTGCCGTTCTCCCGCAGTTCCAGGCGCAGGGCGTTGGTCAGCGACCAGGCCGCCGCCTTGGACGGGGCGTAGGCGGCGAAGCCGGGCAGGCTGCGCCACGAGGCGACGGACAGCACGTTGACCAGCGCACCGCCCCCGTTCGCCCCGAGCACCGGAGCGAACGCCTGGGACACGTGCAGCGTGCCGAACAGGTTGGTCTCCAGGTCGGCGCGCAGCCCGGTCGCCAGGTCGGGGTCCAGCGCGGTCGCACCGTGGAACACGCCCGCGTTGTTGATCACGATGTCGACGTCGGACAGCTGTCGGGCCAGGGCAGCGACCTGTTCGGCGTCGGTGACGTCCAGCCGGACGGGCACCAGACCGGGTTCGGTGGGTGTGAAGTCGGAGCGGGCGGCGCCGTAGACGGTGCTGGCCCCCTCGGCGAGCAGAGCGTGCGCGAACGCGGCACCAAGGCCCCGGTTGGCACCGGTGACCAGGGCTACGGATCCCTTGATGTTCATGCCGACCACGCTAGCGCGAGTCGGTCGTGAAACACAACTCACTAGCTCGAACGTGGCCCACACCACATGGGCGAACCACAATTCGATCATGGCACTAATGGTCCATCGTGGACCAGAATTGTTTACCAGTAATGTACTGAGGGCGCTGACCAAATAACAAACGTCAACTGTGACAGACATTCGGAGTAATGGATCGACCAAAGGTGGACAGTCCCCTTCAGGTCGTGTAGACACGACCAGCGTGCTTGCAAACACAACGCTCGCACGAGGCCCCACGATGATGATTCGTGGTGCATCGCGTGCGCATACATCCTGAGCTGTCCGCCTCGTCCTTGTGTGATCGGAGACGATGAGACCAGCCTCATTGTGGCTAGCCGATGAGTTCTTCCTGATCGCTCACCGCGACTACGACGGCCGGCCACGTATCAATTCGTCTGCCCTGACATTGGGCCTAGCGGGCGCATTGTTGATCGAATTGGCATTGCACCGCAAGATCAGGATCAACCCACAGCAGTTGGAACTCATCGTGGCCAGTGAAGATCCACCTCCGGACGCCACAGCTCACGCGGTAATGGATCAACTCGCCGCAGAACCGGAAATCATGTTGATCTCGACGTGGTTGAAATTTCTCAGTCAGACGTCCACCCAACGGGTCTCCGACCGGCTGGTACGCACCGGCATGGTCCGACCGCAGCAGACCGGACCGCCGTGGCACCGTTCGCTCCTGCACCCGCCGCTGGACGCAAACGAGGCGATCCTGCCCGCGGTCCGGATCCGGGCGGTGGCCAACAGCCGGCAACCGGTCGAACTGAGCGACGCACTGCTGACCGGACTGGCCGCGGCGACCGGCCTGGACGGTTTCCTGCTCCAGGACCTGGACGCCGACGGGCGCCAGTTCCTCCGCGAGGTGATCCAACAACTGCCTCGACCCCTGATGTGCCTTGTCGCGGAGACAAAAGCCGCCGTCGGCGCAGCGGTACTCGCCCGCCGCCGCTAGTGCTCGCGCTCGTCCACCAGATTCACCTTATCATTTGGAGTCCATTATGGACAGAGGATCCAACGTCGCGAGCAATGTCGCGGCAGCGCTGGCGCACAACAAACTGGGCACGACAAGGGTCACCCAGTTCGCGCTCAGTGCGGCGGCCACCCTGACCGTGGTAGCCGGTGTGCTGCCGACGGGGTACGCGGTGACAGGCATCATCGGAATCCCGGCGGCGTTCGTGCTGCTGGGTGTCGTGTTGATCGTGTTCTGCGTCGGGTACAACGCCATGTCCCGGCGTATCTCCAACGCGGGTGCGTTCTACGCGTACATCGCGCAGGGCGTGTCCAGGCCGGCCGGCGTTGCGGCGGCGTGGATCGCCATGTGCTGCTACAACCTGCTCCAGGTCGGGCTGTACGGCATCTTCGGCGCACTCGGCGCTCCACTGCTGAACTCCTGGTTGCACATCAACCTGGCGTGGTGGGCGTGGGCACTGATCGCGTGGGCCATCGTGGCCGTGCTGGGCCTGGCGCAGGTCGAGTTCAACGGCTCGGTGCTGGGCATCCTGATGGTGGCCGAGGTCGTCGTCATCCTGATCTACTGCGCCGCGTTCGTGTCCCACCCGGCCGGTGGCGTCGTCACCGGAACGACGTTCCTGCCCAGCCACCTGTTCGTGACCGGCTGGGGTGCGCTGCTGGTGATCGCCATGACGGGATTCGTCGGCTTCGAGTCCGCCGCGTTCTACTCGGAGGAGGCCAAGGACAGCCAGCGCACGGTGCCCAAGGCGACCTACGTCTGCGTCGGCCTGATCGCACTGCTGTACTGCCTGTCCTCGTGGGCCATGTCCGTGGTCACCGGCCCCGGCCAGATCGTCGCGACCTCGGGCAAGCTGGGTGGCGAGACGCTGTTCACCCTGGCGGCCGGCATCCTCGGCTCTGCGTGGGGCACCATCGGCCACGTTCTGCTGCTCACCTCGGTGCTCGCGGCGATGATCTCCTACCACGCCTCCGCGTCGCGGTACGTGTTCTCGCTCGGCCGCGAAGGTGTGCTGCCCTCCGCGTTCGGGCGGACGCTGCCCAAGACCGGCGCGCCGGTGTGGGGATCGCTCACCCAGACGCTCATCGGCCTCATCGTGATCATCGCCTACGCGGCGTCCCATCTCGACCCGTTGGTGAACCTGTTCTTCTGGCTCGGCACGACCGGCGGCTTCGGGGTGCTCGTGTTGCTGATGGGCACGTCGGCCGCTGTGATCGGCTACTTCTCGCGCAAGGGCGGTGAGAACGCGTGGCGGGCGATCATCGCGCCAGGGCTCACGTTCGTCGCGCTGGCGGCCGCCGTCGTCCTGTCGGTACTGAACTTCTCGACACTGCTCGGCGTGCCCAACGACTCGGTGGCTCGCTGGGCGTTCCCCGCCGCCTATCTCGTCGTCGCGCTGGGTGGCGTGCTGTGGGCCGCGGTGCTGCGAGCACGCAGGCCCGAGGTGTACCAGCGGATCGGGCTCGGCGTGAGTGCGGAGACCGGCCGCTCCACTGCCCTCGGCACCGAGGGCGGCTCCTACGAGAACAGAGCGGGATCTTTGCTGTGATGACAAGTACGGAGACCCTGAACGAAGTAGAGATACTGGGTGCCGGACCGGATGAGGCACCGGTCGCGGCAGGCATCATCGCGGACGCCTTCCAGCACCTCGACGTCGCGAAGTGGCTGGTGCCCGACCCGGAACAGCGGCGGTCCGTCGTGGAACGGAACATGCTGATCTGGACGACGCACGCGATCAAGCACGGCCTGATCAGCCTGACCGCTGACGAGACCGGCGTGGCCGTGTGGTTCCCGACGGCGGAGCCGGTGCCCGCACCAGACGACTACGACGAGAAGCTCGTCTCGGCGTGCGGGCAGTGGGCCGACCAGTTCCGTCGGCTGGACGACACGTTCGAGATGCATCACCCGCACGGCGAGCCGCACCACCACCTGGCGTTCCTGGCCGTCCGGCCGGGGCACCAGCGCGAGGGTCTGGGCACCGCCCTGCTGCACCACCACCACGAGATGTATCCCGACGTGGCGATGTACCTGGAGGCCAGCTCACGCACGTCCCGTGCCCTGTACCTGCGGCACGGCTACCTCGACCGGGGTCGGTTCACGCTGCCCGACGGCCCGCCGCTGTGGGCGATGTGGCGGCCGTCCATGTAGAGCTCCGAACGCCATTGCGTTAGAAGCTCTCAGGTCGGAGGTTCTTGGTTGTCCGGGGAGGGTGCCGCGCGTAGGCACCCTCCCCGGACTTCTTGTCGGCGCCGGTCTAATGGACTAACATTCAGCCCGTGCTTCGGCCGCGAGCGCCGCACGAGGAGGAACGGTGCCGTACTTCATCGCGGACGGCCGTGTCGACGTGATGGACATGTCCTGTGTGGACGAATTCCCCGTCGGCTGTATTCACGAGGGTGAACGCAAGCTCTACATCAGGACACACCGAACCGCTCGGCGATCCGGGCGGCAGCGACCACATCGGTCGGATCGGCGTGGACACCGAACTGGTCGGTGGCCGGCCGACCGCACAGGAACCGACAACGTGAGGAGCGAGCGATGAGCAGCGGCGGTCGTGTCTTTCTCCGCGGCATCACGTCCGAGTCGTACGGGCTCGGCGAGTTCCGGGCGAGGCAACTGGCAGCGCCACGCGTGCGGGACGACTCCGTCGTCGTCGACGACGCGAAGGTCGGGCACTCCGGCGACTCGGCCAAGTCCCGCACCTGGTGGCGGGTCGGCCCAGGCGACGACCCGTTCCTGACCCAGACACTGCAGGTGCACTTCGTGCAGTTGCCGCCCAACTCGTCCAACCACGGCCACGGCCACCAGAACGAGGCCGCCTTCTACATCCTGGAGGGCAACGGCTACGAGATCCACGACGACCAGCGCTACGACTGGTCGGCAGGCGATCTGGTGCTCGTGCACACCGACTCGGTGCACCGGCACTTCAACCCGTACGACGAGCAGGCCACCGCGATCGTGTTCAAGGCCAAGTGCGCGTGGATGTACCTGGGCATGATCCAGCAGGGCCGCAGCGGCCCCGTCGAGAACGAGGACCGCTACGGCCCGCGCGAGGACTGGTCCCAGGTGTGGACGCCCGGTGCCGTGGACCGGAAGAAGGTCGTCAAGCCGGCGGACACCGTGTGGGAGACGACGCCGCTTGGTCGCGTGCGCGTGCTGTCCTCACCCGCCACGACCGACGTGCGGACCTTCAGCGTGGACGCGTTCGAACTGGCGATCGGCGCCGGTGAGCGGTCCGGCAAGCGCTGGCAGATGGCCGACGAGGTGAACTACGTGCTGTCCGGTTCCGGCTATTCCCTGCACTGGGACGTCGAGGCGGAGATCGCGGAACGCTACTACGCGAGGATCGCGAAGGAGCCCACCCGGCACGAGTTGAAGGCGGGCGACACGCTGTACATCCCGCAGAACACGGTGGCCCAGCACTTCGCGGCCGACGGCCAGCCGCTCGTCCTGTTGTCCGGTCAGAACCGGCTGTTCAAGCAGTTGGGCTACGACAAGGTGCACTACTTCGAGAACGCGTCCGAGTACGACGGTGCGCAGCAGCGGGACAAGGTCACCAGCACGGCCTGAGGGCCGCCACGAACGAACGGTCGGGGGCTACCAGCATGGCCCCCGACCGTTCACCCGCGCCGCGGGAAAACTCGGCCGACCACGGCAGGAAACCGTGACAACGGCATTGATCAGCGGGCTGAAACCGACGAAAAGACCGCGACCAAATGATACGCGATTGACTATTCCGGAACTGTCTGTTGCTCTTTGTCGATGAAGCCAATCGCTCGCAGATCCGTGGTCGCCGCGCTTGCCGCAGCCGCCGCACTCGGTGCCACAGTCCTCGGTGCCGGCACAGCACAGGCCGTACAGGCGAGCTGGACCTGCCAGTCCGTCAGCATCACCGGGGTTGGCCTGGTGAGTGGATTCCACTGTAACGGCAGCACGAACACGGGCATCCAGGGCGGTCTCGCCGTCGGCTTCATCTACAACTCGGGATCCGCCCAACCTCTGGCCAGGTGCACGCACTGGACCTGGCTGTCCGAGGAGCCCTCCGACCCCCAGTTCACGGTCAGCGGAACCGGCTGCGTGAACCCGACGACCAATCAGCCGGTCGGCCCCGTCTTCTAATTAAACAGGCGCGGTCAGCCCGACGTCCTCGTGCGTTGCTGGACCCGGGCTGCCGTGCGTTCCAAATGGGCCTTCATCAGCGCGGTCGCCTTCGGTACGTCGTTGTCGCGCACCGCGAGCACGAACTTCCGGTGTTCCTTCACGCCGAGCGCGCCCATCGCGGGCGCTGCCTCGCGGGCCGCCTTCATCGAGGTGAGCATCGGCCGGTGGAACGGGCCGAGCAGCATCTCGATCGCTCCGTTGTGCGCGAGCCTGGCCACCCGGATGTGGAACTCGGCGGACATCTCCATCGTGTAGGTGCCGGCGGCGATCGCGGCGTCCGCCTCGTCGCACAGGTCCAGTAGGCCTGCGATGTCCTCTTCGGTGGCCCGCTCGCAGACTACCGGCACGATGCCCAGTTCCAGGATCAGCCGCGCCTCGGTCACCTCGGCGGGCGTGATGGTCGGCGACATCGTCAGGTAGTCCTCGATGCCCCGCCCGATCCGGTCGCTGGACGGTGACGTGATGTAGGCGCCACCCCGAGCGCCCACCTTCACCGTCACCAGTCCGCCGGCCTCCAGGATGCGCAGCGCCTCCCGGACGGTCACCCTGCTGACCCCGAATCTCTCGCACAGGTCGCGTTCGGACGGCAGTCGCTCCCCCGCGGTGAGGTGGCCGTCCTGGATCAGGAGTCTGATCTGGTCGACGATCGCCTGTGACGCCCTGGCCAGGCTGACCGGGTTGAACATGTCATCGGCGTCGCGCGGTGCCGCCTTCGCGGCCGAGCCCGGCCCTGGTCGGTTCATTGTTGCTGTCCCCTCCGAAGAATTCCTTGACCAGTGTATCCGGTGGAAGTATGGTCTGACCAATAGTCCCCCGCTGAACAGCTCGCGGTGGCCTGTTTCGCCGCCGGTGCTCCCACCACTCGGGATTTGACCAGGCCGCATCTCGCCCGGTCGCCCGATTCCCTGCTCACGCCGGAAACGCGCACGCCAGAAATCCGTCGGTCACAAGACCGTGTAGTCCACAAGACTGTGTTGTCCACAAGGAAGTGGGGCCAGCATGGATACGACTTCCGTCGTCCAGTCCACAGCCGTCCGGCCGACCTCGCGCCGCTGGTTACACGTCGGCTTCCCCCTGCTCGTCAGTTTCGCCGTCGCACAGTTGATGAAAACGTCCGTCGGCATCGTGGTGGCAAGTCCTACGTTCACCGAACGATTCGGGGTGTCGTCACATTCGGCGGCGGTCGGCTGGGTGAGCAGTTCCTTCCTCTACGCCTATGGTGTCGCGTTGCTCGGCTGGGGATTCCTGGTGGGTCGCATCGGACCACGCAGGGCGCTGTTGCTGGGGAGCGCGCTGTGGGTCGTCTCGCTCGCCGTCACCCCCTTCACCCACACCCTGCCGCAGTTGTACGGCACCCGGATCGCACTGGGTATCGGCGAGGCCTGTTTCTACCCGGTCGCGCACACGCTCACCGCCCGCTGGTTCCCGATCCAGGAACGCGCGCGGGCCAACGCTTCCTGGCTGTCCGGGATCTTCGTCGGCTCGACGCTGGCATCGTTCCTGACCACGGCGACGCTGTCCGGCCTAGGCTGGCAGGGCACGTTCTTCACGCAGGCCGCGATCGCCCTGGTACTCGCCTTCGGCCTCACTCTCGCCCTCGTGCACGACGACCCGCGCGCGACCGACGTGGTCAGCACGACCGAGGTCACGCACATCGAGAGCAACCGGTTCGAAACGACGAAACTGATTCCCAAGAACGGACCGGAATCACCGTACCGGAACTACCGGTACTGGCTGACGATGCTGATGTATCTGGGTACGAACATTCCGTTCTACGGCCTGGTCACGTGGCTGCCGACATTCCTCAAGGACCAGCGCCACATCTCGTTCGGCGTCGTCGGCATCATCCTCACGGCGGCCAACGCGCTGTCCATCGTGGTGATGCTGCTGGTCGGCATCCGATCCGACCGCAGAATGCGGCGCGCGGGCCTGGCCGCTGTCGGGTTCGCCATCGAGGGCATCGGCATCCTGGGTGCGGTGCTCGGCCCACCGAACACCATCGCGGTCGGCTGCTTCGTGTTCCTCGGCCTGGCCGGCAACGCCTGGTGCATCGTGACCAACTGGGGCCTGCTGCACAGCCTGATGCCGACCCGGACCGTCGAGCGGTCCAGCGGACTGTTCTCGTCGCTGACCAACATCATCGGCGCGGGAGTGCCCGCCCTGATGGGGTGGCTGCTGGTCGTCACCGGCTCGTACACCAGCGGCTTCATGCTGCTGGTCGGAACCGTCGTGGTGTCCATCGTGTGCTGTCTGGTCCTTGCCCCACAGGGATACTGACGTTATGGTTAGTCCATTAGCCCATCGATCGGCCGCTTACCGTCATGGAGAAGCCAATGGTCGCCGTGCCCGAACCCGCATACCGGAGCGCATACGGGGATCTCGTCCTCGACGGATCCAGGGAATTCAAGCTGCACACCGACATCTACACCGACCGCGACGTCTTCGACGCGGAGATGCGTGACATCTTCGAGAGTTCGTGGGTGTACGTCGCGCACGAGTCGCAGGTGCCGGCGTCGGGTGACTACAAGACCACCAGCATCGGCAGCCAGCCGGTCATCGTCAGCAGGCACGAGGACGGCCAGGTCTACGTGCTGCTCAACCGCTGTCGACACCGAGGCTCGGTGGTGTGCCGGGACGATCTGGGGCACTCCAACTACTTCCGCTGCCCGTACCACAACTGGAGCTATGCCAACGACGGCAAGTTGGTCGGGATGGCACAGGCGTCGGGCTACCCGGACGACTTCGACAAGAGCCAGTGGGGCATGCGCCCCGCACCCGGAGTGCACTCCTACCGAGGGCTGATCTTCGCCTGCCTCGGTGAGCACGCGCCGTCGTTCGACGAATGGTTCGCCCCGGTCCGCAAGTACGTGGACTGGTGGCTGGACCGCTCCCCCCTCGGCACGATCACCGTGCTGCCCAAGCCGCACAAGTACCCCTATCCGGGCAACTGGAAGTGGCAGGCCGAGAACGGGCACGACGGCTACCACGGCAACTACGTGCACGAGTCGTGGCAGCGGGTGCTGGAACGGGCAGGCGAGGACTCGGTGCGCGACATCCGCAAGTACCGGACCGGCGGCTGCACCAGGGGCATGAAGTACGGCCACGGGCTGCTGGAACGGCCGGGCGGCCTGAACGCGGCGGCCAGTTGGACCGGCAGGATGATGGCCAAGTACCCGGAGTACGCCAGCGCGCTGGCGGCCAGCTTCTCACCGCAGGAGATCGAGGAGATCTCGGCCCGCCGCAACATCTTCGTGTTCCCCAACCTGTACCTGTTCGACACCCAGATCCGGGTGATCAAGCCGATCACGTACGACAGCACCGAGGTCCAGTTGTTCGTCTACGCGCTGGACGGTGTGCCGGACGCCCTCAACGAGGGCAGGTACCGGGCGCACGAGCGGTTCTACGGCCCGTCCGGTTTCGGCTCCCCGGACGACGTGGAGATCTTCGTGTGCAACCAGACCGGGGTGCGGGCCAGGGGCATCGAGTGGGCGCTGATGTCCCGAGGAATGCACCGGGAGGTCACCAACGAAGACGGCGAGCAGGTCGGGCACAGCACCGACGAGACCCCGGTCCGCGCGCTGTACCGGGAGTGGAAGCGGCTGATGTCGAAATGACCACAGTGGACCGCACCCACACGCTGGACCGCGCGACGGCCGAGGCGCTGATCTACCGGGAGGCCCGGCTGCTGGACACGCTCCAGCTGGAGGAGTGGCTGACCCTGTTCACCGAGGACGGCCTGTACTGGCTGCCCATGGAGGACGGCGACATCGCCGACGCGGCCACCACCATCTCCATCGTCTACGACGACACCGACCGAAGGGCCGAACGGGTCTTCCGCACCCTGCACACCCCGGTACTGGACCAGAACCCGAGGTCACGCACCATGCACATGGTCAACAACGTCGAACTGGAGGGCACCGACGAGCACGGCGACGCCAAGGTGCTGTGCAACCAGATCATCGGCGAGAACCGGCCCGGCGGCGACGGCCAGGTGGGCCTGAACGGCACCAGGGTGCTGCTGGCGCGGTGCGACTACCGGTTGCGGGCGACGGACAGCGGCTGGCGGATCAGCATGAAGAAACTGCTGCTGCTCAACGCCGACCAGCCGATCTACAACCTGACCTTCCTGCTGTAAGGGGTTCGCCGTGGGCGAGATCTACCAGAACGAGTTCGCGATGGTCGAGCTGTCGAGGTACGAGACGGAGTCCGGGCCCCGGCTGCACATCCGCGACCTGTCCAGCGGCGCCGAGGTGTTCCTCGACCCGATCGAACTGGAGTCGCTGACCAGGTGGAAGCACGAGGACTTCGCGCCGCTGGTGGATCCGAGCGACCTGGTCGGCGCGGCCGAGCCGGACCCGGACCAAGTATGAGTGGCGTACTGGCGGCGGTCGCCACCGAGCCGTACACGACTGAGATGCGGCGCTTCCCGCTGCCGGTCACCGGTCCGGACGACGGCCTGCTGCGGATCGAGGCCACCGCGGTGTGCGGCACCGACTGGCTGATCTACGGTCGCGAGTCGCGCGGCGCCGAACTCGGGCCGCTGGTGCTCGGCCACGAGATCATCGGCCGGGTCGTCGCACTGGGCGATCAAGCCGCTGCCCGATGGGGTGTTGCCGTCGGCGACCGGGTCGCCGTCGAGGAGTTCCTGCCCTGCGGCGCGTGCGGCATGTGCCGGCAGGGTGCGCCGTGGCTGTGTCCCGCGACGGATTCCCGTGGCGACGGGGACTTCCTGCGCTACGGCTGCACGCCGGTGGCCGTGGCACCCGCGCTGTACGGCGGTTTCGCCGAACACCTGTACCTGCATCCCAGGGCGATGGTGCACCACGTCGGCGACGACGTGCCGGCCGAACTGGCCGCGCTGTACGTGCCGGTGTCCAACGGGATCCGCTGGGTGGTCAGGGAAGCCGGGCTGATGATCGGCCAGACCCTGGTGGTGATCGGCCCAGGTCAGCACGGCCTCGGCTGCGTGGTGGCCGGGCGGGCGGCCGGCGCGGGCCGGATCGTCGTGATAGGCACCCGGGCCGACGCCCACCGGCTGGAGGTGGCGACGGCGCTGGGCGCGGACGAGGTGCGCTTCGCCCAGGACACGCACGACGTGGACTTCGCCGACGTGGTGGTCGATCTGGCGCCCGGTGCGACGGAGACGATCGAGTCGGCCATCTCGATGTGCGCGCCGAAGGGCACGCTGGTGCTGGCCGCGTCCAAGCACGGCAAGCCGGTGGCCGTGCCGCACGATCGTGTGGTCCGCAAGGAACTGAAGCTGGTCGGTGTGCGTGGCCACGACCACGCGTCGGTGGTCGCGGCGATCGAGCTGATCCGCGGTGGCCGCCACCCACTGGAACTGCTGACCACGCACCGGTTCCCGCTGGCCGACACCGCGGCGGCGCTGGACCTGGCCGGCAGGCGCGCCGACCCGACCGCCATTCACGTGACCGTGGCCCCCTGAGGCGGGAGAACCCATGCCGATCCTGTCCGAAGCGCGCGAGGAGATCGCGGAGGCCTGCCGGATACTGGCCGTCGAGGGCCTGGTCGACGGCATCCTCGGGCACGTGTCCGCGCGGGTGGACGACGAGCACATGCTGATCCGCTGCCGTGGCCCGGAGGAACACGGCCTGCTGTTCAGCACGGCGGACGACGTGCGGCTGGTCGACTTCGACGGCAACGGCGACGACCTGACCGACGGCTACCAGGTGGCCAACGAACTGCCCATCCACGGCGAGACGATGCGGGCGCGGCCCGAGGTCGGCGCTGTCGTGCACGCCCATCCCCCTGCCCTGCTCGCCTGCGGGATCGCCGGTCTGCCACTGCGGCCGGTGTTCGGGTCGTTCAACATCCCTGCGATGCGGATGGCGCTGGACGGTGTGCCGGTGTACCCGAGGTCGGTGCTGATCCGCAGGCCGGACCTGGCCAAGGAGATGCTGGCCGCGATGGGCGACCGGCCGGTGTGTCTGCTGCGTGGACACGGCATCACGGTCACCGGCGCGAACGTGCGGCAGGCCGTGGTGCGCGCGTTGAACCTGAACGCACTGGCGACGGTGACGTTGACCGTCGCGATGACCGGCCGGACCGCGGAGGACATCCCACCTGAGGACATCGCGGAGTTGCCGGATCTCGGTTCCGCCTTCAACGACGACGCCACGTGGCGTTACTACGCGGCGAAAGCGCGGCACGCCCGGTAGTCGGGCCAGGTTTTTCTTGGCAGAGGGTTGTAATGGTCATACCATCAGTCCGATAATGTGTGAGCTGGACCACGGAAGGAGCAGCGATGCGCGAGAACTACGACCCGGGAGTGCTTGCCCCATCACAGAAGTCCGCATCCGAACTGGCGGCCCGGGACGAGTTCAACCGGCAGCACCCGCCCCTCAAGGGCCTGGTCGTCCAGCACGACCTGCGCAAGATGGAACTGCCGGAACGCAAGTGGCGCAACAACAGGGGCCAGTGGTTCGACCTCGCAGGCTACGAGATCCTGAACGCCCACCTCTCCGAGCTCAAGCCGGGCAGCCAGTCCGTCCGCCACCGCCACACCACCGAGGCGTACCTGTACTGCGTCAAGGGCAAGGGCTTCTCCGTCATCAACTACGAGGGCGAGAAGGAAGAAGTCGTCGAGTGGTCGGAGGGCACGCTCTTCGCGCCGCCGAGGTGGGCCTGGCACCAGCACTTCAACCTCGACGCCGACGACACCTCGCGTTATCTGGCCATTCAGGACACCGGGCTGCTGCGCACCATGAAGCTGCACCAGATCGAGCGACACTCCGTCCAGCTGTCGATGGAAGAGGCGATGCAACTGCTCGCTTCCGTCGGCCAGGCTCGCAAGATCGAAGAGTAACCACCCGACCCGACTGTTCACTCCACCATGGACGTTGGAGGCCGACCGATGAGAGGGCACCGACCACGACGAATACTGGGCACGGTCACGGGAATCGCGGCGGGCACGCTCCTGCTCGCCGCCTGTGGGACCAGTGCCGCGGCGCCCGGTGGCGCCGCACCCGCCGCCGTCAAGGCGCAGACCGAGGCCCAGCTCAAGGCGCCCGCCGAGAAGGAGGGCCAGGTCAACTGGTACACCACCTTCGCCTCCGACGACGTGTCGGACATGGTGAAAGCCTTCAACAAGATCTATCCGAAGATCAAGGTCAACGCGCTGCGGCTGTCCGCGGACCAGTTGCCCACCAGGATCATCACCGAGCAGCGCGGCGGCGAGTTCAACGCCGACGTGGTGTCCGGTGACTCCCCGCAGGTCGACGAGCTGATCAACGCGGGCGCAATGCAGCCGTACTGCCCGCCCGACGAGCAGCCGTTGCCCGGTGGCCAGACCCTGCCGAAGGGCTACTGCGGCAACGTCTACGTGGTCACCACGACGATCGCCTACAACCCGGCCGCGTTGCAACGGCTGGGCCTGCCGACGCCCAGGACGTTCCAGGACCTGACGAACCCGAAGTGGCGTGGCCAGTTCTCGATCGACCCGGGTGCTGTGAACTTCTACGACGCACTCATCGCACAGGAGGGGCACGACAAGGCGCTGAGCCTGCTCAAGGCGTTGGGCGCCAACCAGCCGAAGCTGGTGTCCAGCCACACCCTCGCGCTGACCCAGGTCGAGGCCGGTGAACCCGCCGCCACCGCGACCGCGTACGGCTACAAGTCGGCCAGCGAGAAGCGGAAGAACCCCAGCGCGCTGGAGTTCGTCAACACCAGTCCCCTGCCGACGTCGTTCACGCCCATCGACGTCGTCAAGAACGCACCGCACATGGCGGCAGCCGAACTGTTCACCGACTGGATGGTGTCCCAGCCGGGCCAGCAGGCCGTGATCGACACGACGAACCACACATCGCTGCGCACCGACGTGCACAACGACCCCACGGTGTGGAACCCGAGCGTGTGGAAGCCGGCCTACGGCGCGGCCAACATCTCTTCGGCGCAGTACAACCAGTACGCCACGGAGATGAAGCAGGCGCTGGGTGCGGACTGACCGATGGCGACGTTAACCGAAACACCCCCGATCCACGAACCGGCGGTGCCGCACCGGCGCAGGTTTCTCGAACCCCGATACCTGATCCTGTTCGGCGCCGCCGTGGTCGTGGCGTACCTGGCGCTGGTGCCGGTCGGCACCATGATCTACGCCAGCCTGCGCTCCACGTTCCTCGGCCTCGGCCCGGCCACCTGGACGTTCGGCAACTACGTGCGGACGTTCACCGCATCCGGCTTCGGTGCCCTGGTGGCCAACTCGTTCGGCTACGCGGCGGCGACCGCCCTGGTGTCGGTGGTGCTGGGGTTCGGCCTGGCGTGGCTGGTGACCAGGACCAACACGCCGGCCAAGGGCTTCGCCAGGATCGCGGCACTGGTCCCGTTGATCATCCCGGGCATCCTGAACACGGTGGCGTGGGCGCTGCTGTTCTCGCCGCAGACCGGGCCGCTCAACCAGGTGCTCAGAGCAGCCCACCTGCCGATCTTCGACATCTACTCGTTGCGCGGCATGATCTTCGTGCAGTCCACCCACGTGACACCGATCGCCTACCTGATGGGCGTCGCCGCATTCACGTCGATGGACTCGTCGCTCGAAGAGGCAGCGCTCAGTTCGGGTGCCCGGCCGGTCCGGGTGTTCCGCAGCATCACCCTGCGGCTGGTCCGGCCCGCCATCCTGTCCGCAGCGCTGTTGATGTTCATCCAGACGATCTCCACGTTCGAGGTGCCGCAACTGCTCGGCGTGCCCAACCACACGTTCGTGTTCGTCAGCCGGATGTACGACGCACTCCAGTCGTTCCCGGCCGACTACGGCACGGTCGCGGTGATCGGCGTGTTCGTCCTGGTCATCGCGGCTGTCGGACTGATCGTGTCGCAGCGGATCACCAAGCGGTCACCCACGCAGACGGTGACCGGCAAGGGTTTCCGGCCCAAGGTGACCGATCTGGGCCGGTGGCGGTGGCCCGCGTTCGCCGTGTTCGTGGTGTTCTTCCTCGTCACGGTGGTGCTCCCGC
The DNA here is from genome assembly GCA_036502345.1 of Pseudonocardiaceae bacterium. GTDB lineage: Bacteria > Actinomycetota > Actinomycetes > Mycobacteriales > Pseudonocardiaceae > DATEPR01. Next base: position 43,275 of record DASXYT010000305.1, read on the forward strand.
TGGCCATGCTGTTGTGGTCGTCGCTGCTGCCCACCTACCGGCCGCCGTCCTTCGCGGCCCTGCGCACGCTGTCGCTGCGCAACTACCTGACCCTGTTCGACACGCCGAGTCTGCTGGACTCGTTGCGCAACAGCGCGATCACCGCGTTGTCCGCCGGACTGATCGTCACCGTGCTGACCGCCGTGGTCGCGTACCTGACGATCAAGACGCGGATCAGGGGCCGGTGGCTGCTGGACGGCCTGGCCACCGTGCCGATCGCGGTGCCCAGCATCGTGATGGGCGTCGGGGTGCTGTACTGGTACCTGGCCGCGCCGCTGCCGTTCCACCTGTACGGCACGCTGGCCATCCTCATCGTCGCGTTCGTGACCATCGGCCTGCCCTACGGCATGCGCTATCTCGGTCCCGGCATCTCGCAGATCAACGACGAACTGGAAGAGGCAGCGTCGGCCAGTGGCGCCGGCTGGACTCAGACGTTCCGCCGGATCTACGTGCCGCTGCTGATGCCGTCGCTGCTGGCCGCGTTCCTGTACACCACGATCGTGGCGTTCCGGGAGATCTCGGCGGCGATCTTCCTGTACTCGCAGAACACCGAGGTGATGGCGGTCAAGGTCTACGACCTGTGGTCCAACGGGGACTACTCGACCGTCGCGGCGCTGGGCGTCGTCATGGTGCTGCTGCTCACCATCGTGGTCGGCGTCGTCCGGCTGGTAACACGCCGATTCAGCCTGGAGTCCTCATGATCAAGCTCACCGGTCTCGTCAAGCGGTACCCGGGGCGAACCGTCGCGAACAACGCGGTGGACGGCATCGACCTGGACGTCGCCGAGGGTGAACTGGTCACCCTGCTCGGGCCCAGCGGGTGCGGCAAGACCAGCACGCTGCGGCTGATCGCCGGCCTGGAACGGCCCAACAGCGGGGAGATCTCGATCAACGGTGAGGTCGTCGCCGGACCAGGCTGCTTCCTCGGCGCACACCGGCGGCCGATCGGAATCGTGTTCCAGTCCTACGCGATCTGGCCGCACATGACCGTGCTGGAGAACGTGATGTTCCCGCTGCGAGTCGGCAAGCACCACGGCCGCAGGGCCGACATGCGGGCACGGGCACTGGCGGCGCTGGACGGCGTCGGGCTGGCCGACTTCGCCGACCGGCCGGCGCCCGCGTTGTCCGGCGGCCAGCAGCAGCGGGTCGCGCTGGCCAGGGCGCTGGTCCGGGAACCCACCGTGCTGCTGCTGGACGAGCCGCTGAGCAACCTGGACGCCGGCCTGCGGGATCGGATGCGGGACGAGATCAGGGCGGTGCAGCAGCGGCTGGGCATCACGACGGTGTTCGTCACGCACGACCAGGACGAGGCGCTCGCGGTGTCCGACCGGGTCGTGGTGATGAACGGCGGCCGGATCGTGGAACAGGGCCTGCCGCAGGAGATCTACACGTGGCCGCGGTCGGAGTTCACCGCACGGTTCCTGGGTGTCAGCAACACGATGAGCGGCACGGTCACCGCGCTGGACGGCGAGGCCGCCGACATCGCGGTGTCGGGTGGCACGCTGCGCTGCCGGGCCTGCGAGGGCATCGAACCTGGCCAGCGGGTGAGTCTGTTCCTCCGGCCGGAGAGCTTCCGGCTGTCCCGGCGCCGGCACGACGACAGCGACTGGGCCGGCACCATCGCGTTCAGCATCTACCAGGGCGACTGCTGGGACTACCACGTGACGCTGGCCGAGGAGACCGTGAAGGTGCGGGTGTACCGGGAGAAGGTCGGCCTCGCGCACGGCGACACCGTGTACCTGAAGCCGGACGAGGATGCCGTGATCGTGATGCCGGAAGGCGGGGCGGTGGATGCCCCGCCACCGGTTCGGCTCACTCCGCGGCGCGGGCAGCGAACAGACAGGTGACGAAGGCCCGCCAGACCACCTCGACGTCCACGAGGCCGGCGCCTTCGAACGCGGCCATGTGGTCACGGACGCTGGTCAGCGGGTAGTTGTGGTGGTGCTGCGAGGCCTTGGGCGCTGCCTGTTGGAACCGCTTGCGCGTGGTCCGCAACCTGCGGTCCCAGTCGTCGGTCTCCGGTCCGATGTGGTCCAGGTTGATCAACCATCCACCGGGCGCCAGCAACCGGGCCGCGTCCGCGTAGAACGCTGCCAGGCCTGCCTTGTCCAGGTGGTGTGCCGCCCTCGATGTCAGTACGACGTCCACGCCGGTCGGCAGCGTGCCCGAAGCGAGGTCTGTCATGTCCAGCAACTGGAAGTCGACCCGGTCGCCGAACCGGGTGAGCCGTTCCCTGGCCAGGTCCAGCATGGCGGCGGACGCGTCGGTCCAGATGCCGGTGGCGGTCGGGAACTCGTCAAGGAACACAGCGAGGAAGTCACCGGGGCCGCTGGCCACGTCCAGCACCCGCGCGGTGCGTGGCCGGTCGGCCGCCACGAGTGCCGCCGCGATCGCCCTCGGGAACGCCAACAGTTCGGCATTGACGTCAGTACTCGCCCACTTGCCTGCGAAGTCGGCGTCCAGCCAAGGCTCCGCGGCACGTAGTCCCTGCTCTGTCATGCCATCCTCCCTCTCGTCGGTCTAATGGTATGACCACGTGAGGGTGATGTAAACCGGCGAGCGTTGGACCGTGACCATGCCGGGGTATGTTGACGGCGACTGACGCGCGGGTGGGCGGAGGACGCTGCGGTGGGCGGATCGAACTGGGCAGGCAACCATAAATATGCCGCCGACCGGGTGCTGCGCCCGAACAGTGTTGCTGAGCTGCGAGAACTCGTCGTGGACACCCCGAGGGTGAAACCGTTGGGTACCCGACACAGTTTCAACGACATAGCGGACTTCCCTGATGGCAGCCAGATCGACGTGTCCGGCATCGACTGTCCACTGGAGATCAACGCGGACGCGTCGACCGTCACCGTCGGTGCCGCGATGCGTTACGGGGATCTGGCCGGCCCACTGGACGCGGCGGGCTACGCACTGGCCAACCTGGCGTCACTCCCGCACTGCACGGTGGCCGGCAGTGTCGCCACGGCGACGCACGGTTCCGGGCAGCACAACCAGAATCTCTCCGCAGCCGTGGTCGGCCTGGAGATGGTCACGGCGGACGGCGAACTACGCACCTACAGCAGGCACGCCGATCCGGACGTGTTCCCCGGCCTCGTCGTCGCACTCGGCGCGCTCGGCGTGGTCACCAGGGTGACACTGGACGTGGTGCCCTCGTACCAGGTGGCACAGTGCGTGTTCGACCACCTGCCCTGGGACGCCGCCTTCGACTGCTTCGACGAGATCCAGGACGCCGCCTACAGCGTCAGCCTGTTCACCAACTGGGCCGACGACACCGTGGACCAGGTGTGGCTGAAGAACATCGTCGCCGACGGCAGACCGGCCGACCTCCGCGCCGACTTCTACGGTGCGCCAGCGGCAACCGGACCACGACACCCCGTGCGCGCCGCCGGCATGTCGGCGGCCAACTGCACGGAACAAATGGGCGTGCCAGGGCCGTGGTACGACCGGATTCCGCACTTCCGGCTCGGCTTCACACCCAGCGCAGGCGACGAGTTGCAGTCCGAGTTCTTCGTGCCACGGCGGGATGCCGTCGCGGCGCTGCGGGCCATCCGGGAGATCGCCGATCTGGTCGCGCCGCTGCTGTTCGTGTCCGAGATCCGCACGATCGCGGGCGACGACCTGTGGCTGAGCCCGTGTCACGGTGAGGACCGGGTCGCGCTGCACTTCACCTGGCAGCCACGGCAAGCCGAGGTGGAGGCCGTGCTGCCGGTGATCGAGGAACGGCTCGCACCGTTCGGCGCCCGACCGCACTGGGGCAAGCTGTTCCACGGCGGCGGCTGGGTCGCCGCCCGCTACCCGCGCCTGCACGACTTCCGCGCACTGGTCGGTGAACTGGACCCGAATGGGCGGTTCCGCAGCCCGTTCGTGCAGCGGCAAGTGTTCGGCGGCCCGGACGACGACTAAGGGTGCATCCGGGCGCCCTTGATCACCTTGTCCACCGCGTTGCGGGCGCTGTGCAGGGCGATCCCGACCAGGTCGAGTTCGGCGCGTGGCACAGCACGTACCGCGGCTCGGTTGTCCGCATCGTTGCCGGTGCTGAACAGGTCGGAAGTAAACACTGTCAACGCGATGCCTCGGCCCAGCGCCCTGGCATGCGCCGCGGTCAACGTCTCCTTCGAGCCCTGGAACACCAGCACCGGCTGGCGGAACATCGGCAGGTAGCGGGTGTCGTCGGCGTCCGTGTACGGCTCGCCGATCAGATCCGGGTTCACGGCGGCGAGGCCGCTGACCAGGAAGGCGCACACGTTCAACCGCTGCCAGGACTGCAGGTCGTCGCGTAGCAGCACCGCGATCTTGGTGTCGAAACGGGTTTCCACGCCCACCAGCGTGCCTGCAGCGCACGGCCCGGTCTTGTACGATCCTGACGTGGTATCTCAACAGGAGATCACCGCATGGCGGCCGCCGGTGCACGGCATCAGCGAGGTCCTGCACGCCCATTTCGTCGAGCACGCCTACCCGGTGCACACGCACGCCACCTGGACGCTGCTGATCGTGGACGACGGCAGTGTCCGGTTCGACCTGGACCAGCACGAGCAGACCGCCCTGCGCTCCCAGGTGACCCTGCTGCCGCCACACGTGCCGCACGACGGCCGCTCGGCGACGCCGAACGGGTTCCGCAAACGTGTGCTGTACCTGGACGAGTCGCTGTTGGACAGCGGCCTGGTCGGTGCCGCCGTCGACCACCCAGGGCTGCGGGACGCCACGCTGCGCGGCCGGATCGACCAGTTGCACACGGCACTCGCGCTGCCCGGCGACGAGTTGGAGGCGCAGAGCAGGCTCGCGCTGATCGTGGACCGGCTGCGGCAGCATCTACGAGGCGGTCCCGCGGCACCGTCACTGTCGGATCGCAGCCTCGCCCAGCAGTTGCGTGACCTGCTGGACGCGCGAGTCCGGCAGGGTCTGTCCTTGGATGACGCGGCCGGCCTGCTGCACGCCCACCCGACCCATCTGGTGCGCGCGTTCACCCGGGAGTTCGCCATCCCGCCGCATCTGTACCTGACCGGGCGACGGGTCGACCTGGCCAGGCACCTGCTGTTGTCCGGTATGCGGCCCGCCGAGGTGGCCACCGAGGCGGGCTTCTACGACCAGTCGCACCTGACCAGGCACTTCCGGAAGATGCTCGGCACCTCCCCCGCCCGCTACGCCCGGGCACGGTGACCGTTACGGTTCGGGCGTGACAACCCCCATCACCTCGCTCAAGGACGAACACCTGGCGACGATCCGCGCCCTGGAGACGCGGGCGGGCCGGGCCGAGGCGTCGGCGTGCGTGCTGGAAGGCCCGTTGCTGATCGCGCAGGCTGTCGAGGCAGGTGCCACGCTGCGGTTCGCCGTGTGCGCAGGCGAGTCGACCGACTCGGTCGGCGCTCTCCTTGCGGAGAAGGAAGTTCCGGTGTTGCAGGCCCGTGGAACACTGCTCCGCCAGGCACTTCGGATGTCCCGGCCGGTGGAGTGGGTCGCTGTTGCCGACGTGGCAGTGGCGGCGGGTGGCCAGGAGTACGGCGACTTCGCGCTGGTGCTGGACGGGGTGCGTGATCCGGGCAATCTGGGCACGATCGTGCGCACTGCTGTCGCGCTCGGCGTCGCGGACATCGTGTGCACCGACGCCGACACGGACCTGACCAGCCGCAAGTCCCTGGATGCGTCCCGGGCTGCTGTACTGCGGGCGGCCATCCACCGGTATCCGACTCCACTGGCCGCTGTGGAAGCCTTGCGGGAGCTGGGTTTCGAGGTCGTCGCGACCAGTTCGCGGGGCACCATCGTGCAGGCCGAGACGCCGTTGCGTGGCAGTCGGGTGGCGCTGGTGGTGGGCAACGAGACCGACGGCGTCGGGCCGGACGCGCTGGGCGCCGCGGACCACGTGGTGCGGATCCCGATGGCCGGCGGCGTCGAGTCGTTGAACGTCGGCGTGGCGGCCGGGATCAGCCTGTACGAGTTGCGGGCCCTGGCCGAGCGGGCGGCGGCCCGTGGCTGACTGGGCATCGATCCGGCGACCGCTGTTCTCCGACGATGCCGCGCTGGTGCTGGACAAGCCGGCCGGCATCTCGGTGATGGGCGAGCGGCACGAGACCGACGTGGTGCGGATGGCGGCGGACGCCGGTGAGCCCCTGTTTCCCGCGCACCGCATCGACAAGGTGACATCGGGTGCCGTGTTGTTCGCGCGGGAGCAGCGACTCCACGGTGACCTGACCCGACAGTTCAGCCGGCGCACGGTGACCAAGGCATATCTCGCGGTGACGCCGACCGTTGGGCTGCCGTCGTCCGGTGTCATCGATCTGCCGTTGAGTGTCGGGCGCAAGAGCAGGATCCGGATCGGGGCCGAGCGCGGCAACATCGGCTTCGACCCGGTGGCGCACCGCTGGTCGGTGGCTGACGCCGATGTGTTCACGCATGTCCGGACGTACCCGTCGGTGACCATGTTCGCAACGGTGTGGGCGGACGAACGGCACACCCTGCTGGTGGTGCGGCCGGTCACCGGGCGGCGGCACCAGATCCGCGTGCACTTCGCGTGGATCGGCCACGAACTCGCAGGTGATCCACTGTTCGACAAGTCCGGCGACGGCGCCCGCACGCTGCTGCACTCGTGGCGCCTCGGCTTCGACGCCGCCTGGCTCGGCGGCAGGCGAATCGACGTCGAGGCAGTGCCGGGTGAAGATTTTCTGACACCGTTCGGCGACTCGGACCATCTGGACACAGCGCGTGAACGGCTGGCCGAGTTGCTGGTCAGCGCCGTGCCGACGGTGCCGGAGGACGGCTCGCCCAGCGAGGAGTGACGACACTTCGGCTTGCACCGAAACGTGTGGCTCCTACGGTCGATGACATGCGTGGCGTAACGGAGTTGTCGAAACCGCGGGGGCCCGCAGCAGGCGGCAGCTGGACGTTGACAGCCCTCTGCCTGGGCTTTTTCATGATCATGATGGACGCGACGGTGGTCAACACCGCGCTCCCGGCGATCGGTGCCGACCTGTCGGCGTCGGTCAGCGGTCTGCAGTGGGTGGTGGACGGCTACACGCTGGTGTTCGCGTGTCTGCTGCTGTCCGGTGGCTCACTCGGCGACCGGTTGGGCGCCCGGCGGATCTTCCTGGCCGGCCTGGTGGTGTTCACGATCGCGTCGGCCGCGTGCGGCCTGGCCGGGACGCTGGCCGTGCTGAACGTGGCCAGGATCGTGCAGGGGGTCGGCGCGGCGCTGGTGCTGCCGACGTCGCTGGCCCTGATCAACGCCTCCTACCCGGATCGCGCCCGCAGGGTGCGGGCCATCGGTATGTGGGGTGGTTTCGGCGGTACGGCCGCCGGGCTGGGCCCGGTGGTCGGCGGCCTGCTCACCACGTGGGTCGGCTGGCCTGCGATCTTCTACGTCAACGTGCCGATCGGCGCGGTCGCGGTCGTGCTGACGCTGCGGCACGTGGTGGCTCCGGCGCCTCGGCAGGGGTCCGGCCTCGACCCGCTCGGCCAGGCGCTGGCCGTGGTCACGGTGGCGGCGCTGGCGTTCGGCCTGATCGAGGGCGGTGCGCGTGGCTGGGGCAGCGGGCCGGTGTTGCTGGCGTTCGCGGTGACCGTGCTCGGTGGGTCGGTGTTCGTGCTGGCCGAGCGGCGGCACCCGGATCCGATGCTGCCGCCCGCGTTGTTCCGCCGCCGGGAGTTCAGTGGTGCGATCGCCGTCGGTGCCGCGATCAACATCGGCTTCTACGGCGAACTGTTCCTACTGTCGCTGTACTTCCAGCAGGTGCGACACTTCTCGCCGCTGGTGGCCGGGTTGGCGCTGTTGCCGCAGCCCGCGATCACGTCGGTGGCGTCGGCGATCGCGGGTCGGCAGAACGCGCGGCACGGCCCTCGCGGGATCATGCTGACCGGTCTGTGTGTCGGTGCGCTCGGCCTGTTCGCGATGGTGCTGTGTGGCGCGACGAGCCCGTACTGGCTGATCGTCTGGCCGCTGCTGGCGATCGGGTTCGGCACCGGCTACACGATGCCGGCGGCCACGGCGGCCGCGATCGAGGCGGCCCCGGCCGACCAGGCAGGCACGGCGTCCGGCGCGTTCAACGCCAGCAGGCAGTTGGGCAGCACCATCGGCGTCGCGGTGTTCGGCGCGCTGGTGGCCGGGACGGGCGGTCTGCTGGCCGCGTACCACGTGAGCGTGGTCATCGGTGGCCTGGTGTTCGCGGCCGGAGCGGTGGTCGCGTGGTGTGCGATTCCCCGGCGTCGGCCAGACTTGGCCGATGGAGATCAGGCCAGCACGTCCCGCTGACGCGGCAGCGGTGTCGGCCCTCGTGCACGACGCCTACGCGCACTACGTGGCCAGGTTGGGCAGACGGCCTGCGCCGATGGACGACGACTACGCGGCCCGGATCGCCTGCGGCCAGGTGTGGGTCGCCGAAGCGGAAGGCGTCCTGGTCGGAGTGCTGGTGCTCGTGGTCGCGGCGGATCATCTCCTGCTGGACAACATCGCGGTGAGCCCTGCGGCACAGGGCACCGGCCTCGGTACCCGACTGCTGGAGTTCACCGAGGCGCAGGCACGTGCACATGACAAGCCGGAAGTTCGGTTGTACACGAACGAGAAGATGACCGAGAACATCGCCTACTACGGCAGGCACGGCTTCCGTGAGACCCGCCGGGCCACCGAGCTGGGCCTTCGCCGCGTGTACTTCGCCAGGAGCCTGTCGGAATAGTGCGGCCCGGCAGGTCGTTGAGCGAGATAGTTGAATACGCAACTACCTTGGGACACGGTGAACACCATGCAGTTCGGGATCTTTTCGGTCGGCGACGTGACCGCCGACCCGACCACCGGGCGGACGCCGAGCGAACACGAGCGGATCAAGGCCATGGTCGCGATCGCGCTGAAGGCCGAAGAGGTCGGCCTGGACGTCTTCGCCACCGGCGAGCACCACAACCCGCCGTTCGTGCCGTCGTCGCCCACGACCATGCTCGGCTACGTCGCCGCGCGCACCGAGCGGATCATCCTCTCCACCGCCACGACGCTGATCACCACCAACGACCCGGTGAAGATCGCCGAGGACTTCGCGATGCTGCAACACCTCGCGGACGGCAGGGTGGACCTCATGCTGGGTCGTGGCAACACCGGCCCGGTCTACCCGTGGTTCGGCAAGGACATCCGCGACGGGATCTCGCTGGCCATCGAGAACTACGCGCTGCTGCACGACCTGTGGCGCACGGACGTCGTCGACTGGCAGGGCAACTTCCGGACGCCGTTGCAGGGCTTCACGTCAACGCCGAGGCCGTTGGACGGGGTGCCGCCGTTCGTGTGGCACGGGTCCATCCGCAGCCCGGAGATCGCGGAGCAGGCCGCGTACTACGGTGACGGCTTCTTCGCGAACAACATCTTCTGGCCGAAGGAGCACTTCCAGCAGCTGATCAGCCTGTACCGGGAGCGGTACGAGCACTACGGCCACGGCACCGCCGCGCAGGCCTACGTCGGCCTCGGCGGTCAGGTGTTCATGCGGCGCAACTCGCAGGACGCGGT